>JAKLHB010000006.1:0-33760 GCA_022710345.1 Planctomycetota bacterium | reverse complement strand
TTTTTGTCTTGGCCATGCAACGGCATCGAGTAGAGATATTAAGTTTCAGCATATAAAGCACTTGCATTATGCATTTTTATTGCAAGGATTGTAAAACTTGCTTTCTCTGTTACTACAAAAACCTCTGACAGTTAGTTAGAAATATTCTAATTCTTCTTTAGTTCGGCAGCGTTGGATATTTTTCTTGTACAATTCAATATCTTGTTCGCTCAAACAAGCTTTGATGGCTTTTTTGAAAAATGCAATAGCTTCTTCATAGCGTTGCTGAAGTTCTCGCATGATTCCGAATTCATTATAGAGCCTATCTTTGGTGACCCCTTCGACTGTTAATCCTTGATTGAGCAAAGCCTCCAATTCGCTGAATTTTTCCATAGTAGAAAGTACTAGAGAATAGTTGAGATATGTCGCAGGATATTCAGGTGTATATTGAAGTGCTTTTTGATAATACTGGGCTGCGCGTTTGGGATCACGGTATTTGGTTTCATAAATAAAACCAATGTGGTTATATGCTCTACCATAGTCAGGGAATCGCTCGATCAAAGAGACCAATTCCTCTAATGCTTCGGTTGTTTTGCCATCTTTGATTTTTTGGTCTGCGTCAAAAAACATCTGGTCTGCTGGTAATAAATGCCGAATCGCAGCATACTCAGGGTTGATTGGAGCATTGGGTGCCAAAGGTGCCAAATTGGGATCAGGATTTGGGCTCTGAATTCTACTTGTATCGCTGTCCATAGAAAATCATGGCATTGCTTATGCAAGCAAGCCGCTCCCTTCTGAAGGAAATAACACCTACGATAAAAAAATTCCTCAATATAACGTTTTTTTTGGATATCGTCCAAAAATCTTATGATCAGGAACATTCTCTACTTTTGGATAACATAAATAAGAACTTGGCTTTTCTGCTTGATGATGTCAAGCATGCCTTTTTTGAGAATCGGCCCCTGGATTGGGACTAAAACAATATCAGCTTCTGGAGGGCTATCAAACACACGAAAGATTTTGTCCTGTTCTGAAAAATCGAGATTCCCCCCTGCATCATACCAAAATGCATAGCTTTTTTCTGAAATGGTGATTGTGTTGGATAAAATCTCAGATTTTAGCTCTTGGCCCATTTGAAAAGGTTGGCGTGCAGATAATAGCTCTCGCATGAGTATTTGAGTACGCCCATCTGGGAGCTTTTGAAATAGGACATGCACACCACAGCCGCGTTGCAGGCTTAGGATTTGCGCTTGCTTCAAAATTGAATGAATCTTAGCCGCTGCGTTGTAGATTTCAAGATCTTCTTCACTTTCTTCTTCCTCATCTACTTTTTGTACTTTGGTTTCAAGTAGAGGAACATTGACTGGATTCTCTATTTTTGCTAGATCGGGACTTTCTGGAGCATCTGTTGAAGTTGCTTTTGTGCTCGAGACAGTGGTGCATCCCAGTAAGCAAAAACATAAGGCTGTTAGAATGAGCCAACCAATTTGCTTCATCAGAATTCCTCCCAACGATCTTGTTCTTCTGTCCACCATTGATTCCAAGCTTCGTAGGTTAATGGTAACTTGGTTTGTTTAGTACGTTGAACCAGTTGGCGATAGGCCATAGTACGAACTTCTGTATTCCAATGTTTTAAGAGCTTGATCCAATACGGAATTGCTCCGCGATGGGTATTTTTTAATATTGCTTGGATCGCTCCTCGCTGAATACGCGCATCGTGGGAATCTGTATATCTAAGTAGAAATTCAAGCACTTCTACTGTGCCACAATTTCCTAATGCTAAAGCGGCTGCTTCCCTCACACGAGGATCAGCAGATTCATCGTCCACAATCTTCGTCAGTGCAGGCAAAATTTTTGGAAGCGTGGGTGCAGGGATTTGAAAACCGGAGATGATTTCTAGCACCCGACGTTGAACAACAGGATTTTTGCTTTGCAAGGCTTCTAGCAACTGTGGGATTGCAATAGGGCCTATCTTCCGTAAATATTGGCCAGCAGGTGGCTCAGATTCCTGTCCAAGTTCTTGGATCCAAGATTGGATACGTTTTTTAAGCAACGGGTGTGCAATAGGTTCTGGGCGTAATAAAATTTCACTGGCTACACATTCATTCACAAGCCAAAAACAAAGAAGAGCTAAATATTTGTACAGCATGATGTTGATCTTTGGAAAAAATTTTGCTTAAAATAATCCTGTGTTTAGCAATAGATTTGAGATTTTACAAAACTTTGCATAAAATAGCAACAAATTTTTGATGTATCTGTGTATGCTGTGGAGCAGTCAACCAAGAAGGAGTTTGATTTGGAAAAAAAAGTCATGGTAGCTCTAGCCATAGCTTGGGCTAGTTTGATGTTGCTATACGAAATTCAAGCAAGATTGCAAATACAAAATATGTCAGAGAATTGGCCTAATTTTAGAAATCAAAAATTATATGCTCTGGCAGAAATGATCCAGCAAGAATTCAGCACCATGGAAAAAGCTTCATTTGCTGTGTTGGATCAATTGCTACATGAAACAACCATTAGCACAGAAATCGCAGAGTGGGATGATAAAGATTCACGGCTCAAAGTGTTTGAGCAAATGCAGCAATTCATCAAAATCAAAAAAGTTGAGCGGCTAGGGCTGGCGGTATATAACCATAGCCGAGAATGCATTGCCTGGAACGACTGTGATTTTGATCCTGCTCCATACCTTTTGGATGAATGCTTCCATGGAGCCCGTTTTTCAACTGTGGTCAAAAGCAGTCGAGGTGTTTTTGTGGTGCTTTGTACTCTAGTGCCTATTGTGCATCCTGTGTTGCGCGAATCCATAGGCGTTGCGGTTGCTTTTCTTCCACTCGATAGTAATTATCCGCTTGCCACTCGATATATCCAAAGCCAAAGCTTTGCCCAAAGAATGCTGCAAAAATATGAAAATGATCTTCAAGAGATCGCAATCCAATATGACAACCCTTCTCTGCCAAGCACTACCCTGGATGACAGTCTTTATCGTGCTTTGCAAAACTTAAATGGCCAACGTTTGGGGCAAATGGCATTGGTGTCTTTGCCATGCCATATCGCAATCCATCGCTGCAAAAATGCTTGCATGCGTTTTCAAAAAATTTTTACCAGCATTTTTTTAATCATCTTTGTTACGTTTTTGATCACAAGCCTATACCATAAAAAAAGATATGATATTGTCAAGTTTATGGGCATTGCTGCATTGCTTTCGATTTTGCGATTGGCTCTCTTTTGGCTAGATTTTCCAAATACGATTTTACCATCCAACTTTAGCAGCCCAGATATTTTTCATTCTCTGGTCTTTGGAGAATGGAGTGATTCTTTGGGCAATTTCTTCACCACGATTCTTTTGATGCTTTGTGTGGTATGTTTCTTTTGCCGGTTGATGCCATCTATTTCTGTACATGTCTATTGGGCCAAAGCATTAGCATTACTTTGGGTACCCCTTTTTTTTTGCAGCAGCAATGTATTGCTGGCATTTTTAATCCAGAATATGATCAAGCATACAAGCCTTGCTCTATTTGAATTTAGCAATCTTTATCCTTCATCAGAGATGTTTCTAGTCTATGCGACTTGCTTTTGCTTGGGATGGGGCATCTTTGTTCTTGCTCATTGGATCATGCAAACTTGGCTATCGTGGGCAGGCATAGAAAAAATAGGGTTGAAGCATATTCTGCTTTACCTGTGGTTTCATATCTTGATGTTTGCCCTGTATAGCCAAACCTGGATCAGTCTGATGCTCTATGCGAGCGTTCATGCTATGGCAATTGCAGTTGCCATACGCTCATTTGGACCAGCTTCTATTAAAATGCGAAATACGATTGCTGTTTTTTTAGTCGCTCTTGCTGTGTATTTCCCGCTGCATGCCGCTGCCAAACAAAAAGTTCGCACCATGATTGAAGATAAAGCAGAAGAATTTCAAGAAAAATTCACACGAGATACTGTGGAATCCAGCATGGATATTTTTGAGCGGGATATAGGGAAAATCTTACAGGCTTTTGCACAAAAAAAGAATGATATCGCCTTTTTACTTTGGGCCCAAAGCCCTTTGTCCGATCACCTGGATAATCTCGATCTCCTGGTCTTCAAAAAAATTGCTGCAGACGATGCAGAGTTATCAAGCAAAATTTTTGAAAAATCCACGGATTCCTTTTTTTTGCTCTCTGAGTTTTCTCTCAATATGCCCAACTCGCTTTGGTATCGCCCGTTATTGAATCAGTTGGATCCACGCCAGCCGCAATTCTTGGAAAATTTGGCAGGCTATGGCAATGAAGGCAAAAACTTGCTTTTTTTCTTGAGCAGTCTTCCTATCCACAATTCTAAAGGGGAGTTACAAGGTATTTTGATTTTATTCACTCGGTATCCCCAAATCACCAAAAGCCTACCTGTGCCTGAAGTTTTTTCTAAAAAAAGTACTTTATCTGCCGCGCCATTATGGATGGCCTCTTTTGAAGAAGGCATCATGTTTGAAAGCAATAACCCAAACATTGCCAAAGACTTTACTCCACACGATGAAATCATCCATGCAGTACAAAACCAAGGCAAACCCTTGTGGAGCAGGGAGGTTGTGGATGGGCAAGTGTATGAAAATTTCTATTTTCTGCGTACCATTAAAAGCAAAATTGGAGACCAGATCGTTATCAAAAAAAATATTGGGATGATCGGGCATCCGATCTCCTCTTGGTGGTTGGATGCTTTTTATTATCTTCAGTTTGCGCTCTGTGGATATTTTCTCTGGATGTTGGCTGCTATGCTACAAGTCCATCAATACTTCAATCTTCAGTATTGGCGGTCTCCCTGGCTGACTTTGTCTTTTGAACACAAAATTTTAGTCGCGTTTGTCCTCATTTCTGGTATCCCTGTGCTGCTCATGGGCATGATCAGCAAACAACGCGCAGTGAACCAAATTTGGGATGGATACAAACGCAACCTCAATGCATATTTAGAAAATGCTGAAAAAGCAGTGCGTGATGAAACGTATGTGCCCTTAACACCCGAAGAACTCACCCGGCGGATGGTGGACGATGGATTTTGCCGTAGTTGGGGCGAGCGAAATCAGCAAATGCTAGGGTTTTATTTATCCACCTATGCATTTCACCTAAATACCCAGCCATTTTTACTAGCCACCAATCGCAGAGAATTATTCCACACAGAATTGATGCCTAAGCGAATCGCTGGCACAGTGTTCTATCATTTGATCCTCAAACGCCAGGAAATTTATATTGATGTAGAATCCATTGCCAATTACCATTTCATTGTCGGCTACAAAGGCCTGGCATCTGCCTTGGATAAACGATGGGTGGTCGGGATCATCAGCATTCCTATGATTGCCCAGTCACCGGAGTTAGAGCGCCAAATCACAGAGATGATCGCCACTGTGCTGACGATGTATGTGCTCATTTTCCTATTGGTCATGGGTCTTTCCATGATTTTGGCCTATCAAATCAGCCGGCCTCTGGCCCGCATGATGCGCGGGATCGCTCGGGTTGCATCTGGAGACTTAGACGTTGTGCTGCCGGTCACTTCGCAAGATGAATTTGGCCAATTGGTTCAAGCATTCAATCAAATGACCAAAGACCTCAAAATCAGTCGGGAAAAATTGATCCAAGCAGAAAAAGACGCAGCCTGGCGTGAGATGGCCCGCCAGATTGCACATGAAATCAAGAACCCATTGACACCCATGAAATTATCTGCGCAACATATTCAACGAGCCTACTGTGATCAAGCCAAAAATTTCGACAAAATTTTAGACCGCGGGATTCAAACCATCATCGAAGCAATTGATAACCTATCTCGAACTGCCGCATCATTTTCAGAATTTGCTAAATTCACAAAACCCAATATAGGCAAGTACCCACTCGACCCATTGCTCGACGATTGCCTCACTTTATTTGAGCATAGCGAACACATCTCCTGGGAAACCCAATGGGACCGTCCTTTACCCGAAGTTTTGATTGATCCACATCAACTCAAACGTGTGATCATCAATCTCTTAACCAACGCTGTCCAGGCGATCCAAAATCCACCAGGCATCATCCAGATCCAATGTCAGAAGCAAGACAAGATGGTGCGCATTCAAATTCGTGATAATGGCATTGGTATCCCAGATTCCATTAAACCAAGATTATTTTCGCCAAATTTTTCTACCAAGACACATGGCAGCGGGCTTGGATTAGCCATTTCAAAAAGAGCAATTGACCTAATGTCAGGGACTATACAGATTTGCAGCCAAGAAGGCAAAGGAACCACAGTAATTCTTGAATTGTTGATTGCTTAAATCAAGAAATAAATGTAACTTAATCCACTAAAAAAGATTGCATCTAAAAATAGCTATATGAATATCTACAAATAAATCAATGCAAATATTTTCCTAAATTTTTTATTTTTTTTTAAAAAAACACTTGACAAATCTTTTAAAGATTCTATAATCTTGTATAACGGCAATCAAAAAAATCTTTGCACCATTCCCATACATTGCCGTGCATATCGTAGAGACCCCAGGCATTCGCCTGCTTCTCCAACTAAATTTGGTACTTCCCAAAAATATGTCGCGGTACCGATGGCATGGAATCTATATTCCCACTATAGAAACCCATGCCTTTTTTATTTGGCTAAAGCAATGTTGCTATAAACACGCTGTTTTCCCGCCATCCACAGGCAAGTTAATCCCTGTGATGTAGGCAGCGCTAGGAGATGCTAAAAATGCGACTGCAGCAGCGGTTTCCTTGGGATCTGCAAAGCGACGTGTTGGGATGCTGGCTTGAAGGTCGTCTGCGATCTGGTCTAACGTCTTTCCGCTGGCTTTGGCCCTGCCTTCTAATAAAAATTGAAGCCGTTCGGTATCTGTATAGCCAGGCAATACATTATTCACCGTGATTTCAAAAGATGCCAATTCCCCGGCTAAAGTTTTTGCCCAACTGGCGACTGCTGCTCGAATTGTATTGGAAACACCAAGACCTTGGATAGGCTCTTTCACAGATACAGAGATAATATTGATGATACGGCCATAGCCTGCCTGCTTCATGCCGGGAATCACGGCCTGGGCCAAAATCTGATTGCAAATCAGATGCTGCTGAAATGCTTCCTGAAATTGCTGCATATTTGCTTCTGCAATTGGCCCGGGTTTAGGTCCGCCAGTGTTGTTGACCAAAATATGAACGATACCATACTGTTGGATATGCTCTTGAACCTTCTGCTGCAATTCATTGGGCTGTTGGAAATCAGCAACTAAATAATAATGGGGCTGCCTTACTCTGGGTAGTTCTTGTACCACTTGCTTGAGCTTGGCTTCTGTGCGCGCGACCACAGTGATTTGCGCACCTAAACTGGCGAGTTCTACGGCAATCGCTTTTCCAATGCCTTGGCTCCCGCCACAGACCAACGCATGATATGGTGAAAGGTCTAGATTCATAGAAATCCTCCATTGCATATTCAAATTTTTTTTGGTATACTCGAGACATTGCAATTATTTTACCAAATAATCCTCTCATCGAACCAAGGATTGTGTATGTGTATTTTTTGTAAAATTGTAAAAGGTGAGATTCCTTGCAAAAAAATCTACGAAGATGAACAAAATCTTTCGTTCCTGGACATTTTTCCAAGGGCCACAGGCCATGCATTGGTGATCCCGAAAAAACATTGCGAAACATTTGATCAAATGGAACTTGCTGATCTACAAAGTTTTATCATAGCGGTACAAAAAGTGACCCAATTGCTCAAACAAAAATTGGACGCGCCTGCATTTAACATCATCAGCAACAACGGCGCACTCAGCGGCCAGGAAGTGCCTCACCTGCATTTCCATATTCTACCCAGATATGCCACAGAAAAGCTCTCTCTTCATTTCCCACCTGTGGTCCAAAGTGCCAAAGAGCGGCTGGATCAAATCTATGCGGAAATTGTCGAGGAATAGCCTAACTTTTGCAAAGATTAATTGTATGCTAATACGGCACAAAATTTGCAGAAGAAATGATCATTGGATGACTTTTATCAACAGCAATTTAGTTCATCGTTTTGCTGTACAGCAAAACAACAACGATGATTTCAATTTAGAAAGGCATTTTCATGAAAAACTTAATTCTATTGGTTTGCTTGATTTGCGCATCTGTTGTATTTGCCGAAATTAATGTAGAAAACCTGACAAAGGCCCATCAAGCTGCTCAACAAAAGTTTGGCGTTGTCGCAGAACGCGATGGACAATATCTCGTGAGCACCATCAATGGCAAGATTTGCTCTATTTATGGCGATGCGAATCTAGGCACTGGCTATATGGAAGATGGCGACAGGAAGATTTATTGGGAAATCATCCCCATTCCTGGCGGAGTCAAAATCATCATCAAAATCGAACTTTTCGGCAAACTGTTTGAAAAAGAAATCATCATTAAGTTCGGCGAAAAGGATGTCAGTGTAAGTAGTGAAAGCACCCGTGGATGCGATTGGGGCTGCATTGCAGGTTGCGCTGGTGGTGCACTCGGCTGCATTTCTTGCGGAACCAATTGGATTTGCTGGGTAGGCTGCGCTGGAGCTTCTGTACTTCCATGCGCTATGAAATGCTGCGGATTCTAATCTAGCCAACATTTCTACTTAGCAGCTAATTCAAAAAGATAGGATCGAGTTGACTCGAGCCTATCTTTTTTTATTGATATGTCAAACAAAGCAAAAAATCTCACAGACAAGGCTGCTTGTTGGAATTATTGTTACAGATGTTACCTTTGGTAACAAAGGCATCAGCTCTGGATTCATTCTTTTTTTGATAACGCTTCTTAAAATAGGGAAAAAGCAACTTTTTCATTAGGAATCTTTGTTTAAATTTGGCACAATAATTGCTTATTCATTTTGAAATCTATGTGATGCCTGAGTCTCAGGCATAGCTAACATCCTTTAAAGGAGAGTTCCAAATGAAGAATACAATGATTCTCTTGGTTTGCTTATTTGTTGCTTCTTTTGTATTGGCTGAAGTGAATTTCAAAGCCCTTGAAAATGCCCATAAGATCATGCAAAAGGCAAAAGGCAGTATGCTAGAAGAAGCTGGCACCTATATGATGGGCAATAGCAACGGTCGTGTATGCTCTCTATGGGTCGGCAACACAAAAGCCACTGGATACATGGAAATGGATGCCAGGAAAATTTATTGGGAAATCGTGAAAATCGAAGGCGGCATCAAGCTGATTATCCATGTCAATATTTTAGGCAAAGAATATACAAAAGAATTCATCATTAAATTTGGCGATACCGAAGTCGCAGTGACTGCAGTTGAAGATGGTTCCAGAGTAAATTACATTTGCTTAGTGGCATGCGTTGGTCAAATTGCATTCAAATGCTGGCCACAATGCGGTACCAATCTCAGTTGCTGGATTGGCTGCGCTGGCGGCGATGCCGGTTGCATCCTTGGCTGCTTCTAAGCCAACATCTTCAATTTAAGATTGAATCAGTGAATCATAGGGCAAATAAGCTCCAGCTTATTGTCCTATGGTTTTCCCAATCTATTTCAAATTCTTTGCTCGATATTGATTCAGCAGACTAGAATCTATATTGATTCAGCAGACTAGAATCTATGGATCAAAAAATTTGGTATAGTATTTGCTAATAAAATTAGAAATGTCATGCCTGAGTAGGCATATTTAAATTTGCTAAAGGAGAGTTTCAAATGAAGAATACAATGATTCTGTTGGTTTGCTTATTTGTTGCTTCCTTGGTATTTGCTGAAGTGAATTTCAAAGCCCTTGAAAATGCCCATAAGATCATGCAAAAAGTAAAAGGCACCATGCTGGAAGAAGCTGGCACCTATATGATCGGCAACGTGAATGGCCGTGTATGCTCTCTTTGGATGGGCAGCCAAAAGGGAAGTGGCTACATGGAAGTCGAAAACATCAAGGTCTATTGGGAACTCATTCCAATCGAAGGTGGTGTTAAAATCATTCTACACTTCAACGTTCTTGGCAAAGAATATACAAAAGAAATCATCATTAAGTTCAATGGCCAAGAAGCAAATGTAGCTGTAGCCGGTGAAGATAGCAGAGTCGAAGTGGATTGGGGCTGCCTAACAAAATGCGCCGCTGGTGCATTATCTTGCCTCAAATGCGGTGCAGATTGGAAATGCTGGTTGAGCTGCGCCGGTCCACAAGTGATCAATTGCATCATTGACAATGGCTGCTTCAAATGGTAAGCCATAAGGCAGAATATAAGCAATGATGAGATGGCTCAATAAGCCCAAAGCTTATTGGGCTGTCTTTGTTTTTAAAGCCAAAAACTCAGCCATTATGGAGAGAAAAAGTCATGAAAATCAACTGCCTATTTCTCATTCTATGCTGCGCTAACATGCTTTATACACAAGAAGCATCCATTCATGAACAGGCCACTCAACTACTTCAGCAATACCTACAAATCAACACCACTAATCCACCTGGCCAGGAAATGCAGGCAGCCGTTTTTTTCAAAAAAATTTGCGAACAAGAAGGCATTGAGTTCCAAATCTTTGATCTTGGTGAAGGCCGTGCAAATTTTTTAGGAATCCTGCGTGGAAATGGCACGCAAAAACCCATTATTTTGCTACACCATAGCGATGTTGTGCCAGCCGAACCTTCTTACTGGAAAGTGGATCCATTTAGCGGTGCTATCATCAATGGAGAAATCTATGGACGTGGTGCTGTGGACATCAAAGGCAAAGGCATCATTGACTTAGCAGCCATCATTCAACTCAAACGCAGCAAATTTCCATTAACCCGTGACATCCTATTTTTAGCTGTTGCGGATGAAGAAGAAAACTCGTTAGGCACACGCTGGATGGTCACTCATCACCCTGAAATCATCCAAAATGCTGAATTCTTGATAGACGAAGGCGAATGCATTGTGGTTCATGACGCAGCTCGCACGCCCCTTCATTATATGGTATCCATTGGAGAAAAAGCCCCACTATGGCTTACCTTAACCTTCACAGGCCAGCCTGGACATGGATCAATCCCAATGCAAGATTCTGCGGTGAATCAGGCTATCCGGGCCGCGTATAAAATCATCTCCTACGAAACTCCATTGCAATTAAACCCCATTCTCCACGCTTATGTAGGCATGCTCTTAGAAAGCCAAGACATTACAAAAATTCCAGGTTATACCCAAGATTTGAGCACATCCCTTCAAAATCCTGCTTTTCTCCAAGCCATTGGACAAAATCCAGAAATCAACGCAGCCATCCGCAATACCATCTCCCTCACATGCTTGAAAGGTAGCGATAAAACCAATACCATCCCCAACCAGGCATCCATGAGCATAGATTGTCGCCTCTTACCAGGCCAAGATAAAGACGAATTCATCCGCAATCTCCAAAACCTCATCCAAAATCCCACGATGCAAATCACTGTGGAGGAATACTCTCCAGCAACCTGCTCCTCTTGGGACAATGCTTTTTCCCGTGCATTAGCCAAATGCGCCCAAAAACGCAATCCAGCAGCCACAGTCATCCCAACCATTTTGCTCAGCTCTACCGACAGCACTTTTTACCGCCCCCTGGGCATCCAAGCTTATGGCTTTGAACCATACTGCCTGAACTTTGATGAACGCAACCTCGCCCATAGCAATGATGAACGCATCCAAGTAAGCAACATCGCATTTGGCATTGATCTGCTAGTGGATTTACTCAAGGAATTGAATCAATAATGGCATCGGGGCGACCTATAGACTTGCAAGTATAGGTTTCTTCGGCCGGTTGTCATTATGATGATCATGCCCGATACGCATAAGCTAAAGCATTCCTGATGTTATTTGCGTATCGGGGCGACCGGCTGGCAAATGTAGGTTTCTTCAGCCGGTTGTCATTATGATGATCATGCCCGATACGCATAACATAAAGCATTCCTAATGAGATATGCGTGTAGGAGGCTACTGGCCTTCTTCAGCCGGTTGTCATTATGATGATCATACCCGACACGCATAACATAAAGCATTCCTGATGTTATTTGCGTATAGGGGCAGCCTGATCGCCAGCCGGTCGCCCTGCATTTACTTCCTGCTATACAGCTTTTCCCAAAAAAGTCCGTATCGAAGAGCTGTTCCGCTTACGATGAGTTCTGGGATATTGAGATGATTCATCAAAGAAATATACATTGGCAGCCCCAAACGCATGACCAAAAGATCATCTAACATATGGTCTGCAAGTTCTTGTTTGCATAAGTTAGGTGATGGGATTTGTGAGATAAGCGCGCGTTCGGATTCTCGGACAATTTTTTGCAATTGTTGCAATGGCAAACGGGTGAGATGTTGCTCTCGATTGCTTTTTTTCCCTGTTGCTTTTGTGATTGCAGATCCTACGCTAAAGCAGCTTTTATCTGCTTTGATCATAATGGGCGAAAGTGATTGCACAATTTGGCGTACACAATCTTGGGCATAGCCATCCGCTTGTGCTAATGCTTTGGGCCAAGAAAGCATGGAATTCATGCTAAGACGATGTCGCAATGTCACTGTGCCTAAATCTAGGGTATAATATTGATGTACTTCGTAGCTTCGATTGGAACGGCAAAACCAGCAAATTTGTGTGGATCCACCGCCTTGATCAATCATCACAATATGTTTTTCAAATTCTGCAACTTGATCTTTGCTGCTCCATAGGAATGCTGCTAATGTGTATTTAGCTTCTGTTTCTTGAGCGACCACACAGATATTGATCTCTGCATTTTTTTGAATGAATTCAAGGACTTCTTGGATATTGACCGCATTGCGGTATGCTGCAGTTGCAATCGAATAGAGATGGGTGATGCTGTGTTCACGTGCAATTGCAATTGCTTTTTGAATAATAGGAAGCACCTGTTTCTGAAATTTGGCAATATTTAAGTAATTTTGTAAATCAAGGCAATCCCCTGTATTGCTAATCTCAGAAACATTTTTAAATGCTCCAAAATCAAATCCATGTTGCTTTAAAAATGCAATATTGCCAATGAGCAATTTGACTGCTTTTGTGCTTAATTCGAGTACCCCAATTTTTTCTGGAGTAGATTTAGAGAGAATCGTAAGAGCTGTGCCAAGTTCTCGGAAATTGCTATTTCCCATGGAAATAGTGGCTTGAAATTCAGAAGGGTGGCTTTCCTCAACTTTGGATTTTATTCTTGCTTTGTCTTCCTTTTGTGCCTTAGATGGTGTGGCATTGGGATTGGATGACAATTCAGGATTCTCTATGACGGTTTTAGGTGCAGACTTTCTAGGCAAAATAAACTCCTCTCACAATTGCTTAGACAAGGTCAATAACAGTGAATAACCAGACGGCCCCTGCCGTAGAAATCCATTGTCTATGGTATATTCTGCATATAGTAATGTTTTCCAAAGAAAACCTGTGGAAATGGCTACACTGAAAGCTGTAGCTCGATCTTGCAAGGTGTGATGTCCCTCTTTTAAAAAGCCAAAATCGCCCCATACCCATGTGCCTCGCGCATGGATGTAGAAAAAGTCTAAAAGTTCATAACGATATTCTAAAGAAGCTATGACATACCGTTCCGCAATGAATTGCTGGAAAGCGGCTCCTGGAAAAACAGGGCGACTGAGATCATCTGCCTCACTTTTAGGTGGGCCACCACCAAAGCGAAGCCCTGTAAACCGATCCCAATTGTCAGAAGGAACCCAACCCGCATGTACAGAGGCAATCAAGCGATGTAATTCTGAAACCCAGGGAATGCCAAAAGCTGCAACTGCATAGCCAGTGATCTTGAGATAGTCGCGTGTATTTTCTCGTTCAAAAATAAAATTTTCCGGAAACTGATGATCACTCCATTTTTGTTTACGACCTATCACAATATCACTACCACAGGAAAAGCCAGAATGGGGCATCTCCAAAAGATTGCGTGTGATGGTATCAAACCGAAAGCGTAAATGAAGTTGATGGATATCTGTATCTGGAGGCAAGATAATGTCACTAGATGCGCTAGAAGCTTGTGTATAAAAAGAGCCCGGCTCGTATGAAAGCTGAATTCGAAGATCATTGTCAAAATCATTTCGCTCACTATACTGCGAGGCCCAAAAATTGTGGGTTTTGCTGCGCCAGCCCAATCCTATGCCACCCAATAAATAGCCCCATTCGACTTCCATATATTGTGCATTTCTACCTTCTACAATTTCGCCTTGAGCAATTGGAATGGTGACGTTTTCCCAATGTACAAACATTTCAATTCCATGCTCGTTCCACGTGCTATCACTGTAATCTATGTAATTGGTAACGCCTGCGATAATGCCACGAAATCGCCGAGTATCTTCTTGATTATGCTGCCGTATGAAAAATGCACCAAAGGGAACCCAAGAATTACCGCCGATGTTTGGACTTAGCATATTAAGCCCTAAGGTGACCGCCATCTCATTCCTACGATCTCGTGCTGGCACAAGTATATGTTGATGCGAAATAGGGACGTTCGGATTCAGTCGTGTGGGCATAAAATCCAATGTTGAAACCCATTTACCAAAGCTTGTCAACCCAGGAAAAACCCAGATTTCTCCACCAATAATATCCAAATGCACTGAATCACCGGCCAGCAGAGTCTTATGTTCCATGCTGCCGGAAAAATCAAGAGATATCTCAGGTTCACCAGTTTTATCTAGTTGTGGTGCAAGCGGTGGCGTTTCAGATTGGCTTGCACCGGTCGCTTGTGGGCTAATTGAGGGTTCAACATCTGTGATCTCTTGCCACTCACTGTTGACTTGCTCTAGCTTAATATATTCTAAATTTCCACAACCTAAGAGAAAGAATACGATACAAAGCCATAAGCGGCTCATGCATTTTGCTCCTAACGCTTTTTGCTAATCAATTCGCAAATGCCTGGGATTGCTTGTATTAAAAAGTCCTTCATGGCACCTTCTAGCGCGGCTTGATATATCCGTTCGCCTTCCATTGGGATAGAAGTATACCAAAACATAGGTGTGTAGATACCATTGACTCCTTTCCACAAGTTACGATATTTTTTTCCATTGGAAAATTCGATCACAATTTCCACAGTGACCACCGCGCAGATTCTAGCCATAAATAATTCTACCTCTGGCTCTACAAAATAGTCCAACAATGTAGCAGAGATTTGCACGCCGTTTGTCGTATCTTTCTCCATGGTGATGTTTGAGTCTTTGATTTGGGCACCAATTGCTGCTAATTCTATCTCCATGGCTTGAAATAAAATATCTCTTGGGCTAGTGGCTGTGTAAATATTAGCAGAAATCCTGCCAAGCTCATTTTTTTTGACACCCTGCCGCGGCTCTTTTGTTTGATCGTACACACTTAGATATATAAGGCCTGATAGCCTGCATGAGGTTAGTTCATTGGTATGTAAATGAACCGGCTGCACCGTTGAATTCACAAACGAGCACGCAGAGCTTACCAATGCCAGGGAAATCAATCCAATTGCGATGAAATAATTTTTTTTCATAAAATTTTGCATGCAGAACCAATCCATCCATATAACTCAATCTTGCAGCAAGCCGCTGATGCATAGACCAGGCTGATCAACTGGCCGGTCGCGCCCTACACGCGAATAACATGCTCAATCCCTTTATGCGTGTCGGGTATGATCATCAACAACCGGCTTGCCAGCCAGGTTTAATCGAAGTTTGCTCGCCTCTTACCGTGTCTCTTCAGGACACAGTAAGAGACAATCGCCCTCTGGCAAATGTAGGTTTCTTTGGCCGGTGTTATTTGATGATTCTTCCAAATACGCATAAAATAAAGCATTCCTTCCTGGTCTTATATGCGTGTAGGGCCGCCCTACGATCATTGCAAAAAGGACATAACATATTGTTTACTAAAATATTATGCGTGTGTATTGGCATCACGGTTTCATGGCACTGTATAAAAAACTATACTTGCCAGCAATCGGCCCTGGAGGTTTTAAACCGCAGCTTTGCGGCAAAAAACTTTGCTTGCAAGGCCTCTTTGCACATTGGCTTTGTGCAATGTTTGAAGCCTTTGCTATGCTTTTATCTCAGGGTTTGCTAAAACAGATTCATCTGATACAGCAGTTACTTCCATGATTGCATGGCGGAAGATAAGCACAGTGACTTTGGGAGAAAAAGAAAGAGTGAGCTTGATATCATATTTCGAAAACCACTGAATAGTGCCTATGAATATTTCACCTTCATGCAAAAGAATTTTAATTTTTTTTCCTTCTTGCAAAAATTCAGGGGGTATTTCATATCGTTCATACGGGTTAGGGCTAGGCAACTCTGGATTTTGTTGGATTTCAGGGCGTACCTCTAAACCACTGAGCACTTGTTCAGCATAGCTTAACCTGCAGAAAAACTTGATGTTGAGCTTGGGAATGGTATGGATTTGATCGTTTTCATCTTTGATTTTGATTTCATAGGGCGAATGGCCCCAAATGCTGCCTACAACTGCTTTTTGATGAAACAATCCCAAAAAAACATTGATCTTTCTACTACGAATGCGCTGGATATATTGGGCCAATGGCTGGTTTTCGTCTTGATGTTGCACTAAATAATTTTTATACCACTCTTTTCGTTTTTGCTGGTTTTCTTCTTTTTGTTGCAGATATTCCTCTATCGAAAGGTTTTGATCTACGATTGCATAGCATGTGCCTAGTGCAACTTCTGGATGTGCTTGATGCATTTCTTCAGCCTTTTGCTGCCGTTGTTGTTTTTCTGTTTGGCGTTGTAAATATTGGGCCACTGTAAATTTGCCTTGAAGAATGCAACGGGCAATGTGCAGAGGAATATTTTCCTTTTTGGCCAACTCCTCGGCTCGGCTTTGCAGCTCCATTTTGGCAATCTTTTGGTCTCTGTATTCCTTTAAAGAAAAGGCACCTTTCAGAATAGCCACAGAAGCTTCCAAACTCAAGGAAGCTTGGTTGGAAAATCGAGCAATGTGTTTCTCAATCGTCTTTGCTGCATTTTGAGAGTTTAATTCCTGCTGTTTTTCTATTTCCCAAACTGTGATTGGTATAATACCAGTAGCAATTTGCAACGCTGTGGCCTCTGGCATGTTATATTTGTCCATCAATTCTTCGACTTTTTTTCTCACCTCTGATTTATCGGGTTCAGTCCGTTGCTCTCGATATTTGCTAAAACTAGGCTTTCTAAATGGCTTTCTGTTATCCATGATTTTTCCCTATTCTTTTGATACGAATAAATTCTTCGTCGCAGGGTGGAACGATTCGGATAGCTTTAATTACTCCAAGTTTCCCACTCTCGATTTAATTCCTGCAATTGTTGAGTCAATTGCTCATATTCTTCTTTTAACTCTTTTACTTTCAAAGAGTTTTGATATGTTGAAGTTTGCTGCCATTCGGCTTGGATGGCTTGAATTCTAGTTTCTGCTTCAATGATTTTAGCTTCCAATTCCTCTAATGTGAATTTTTTTTTCTTTTTTGTACGATTTTCCGAAATATTGCGTGTAACCTGTTTATACGCTTCGCGTTTTTTGCTTTCTTCTTGGATTTCTGGCAAAAGCTCATTTTTGCATTTTTGAAATTGGCTGTAATTTCCATAAAAATGAATCCATCGGCCATGGTAATAGTATAAAATTTGTTCCGCAACTTCATCAATAAAATAGCGATCGTGCGAAACAAACAGCACTGTGCCTTCAAATTCAGCTAATGCATCTTCGAGCGCTTGCCTTGAACGTATGTCTAAATGGTTGGTAGGTTCATCCAATACCAAAAAATTTGGCTTTTGAACCAGCAATTTAGCTAGAGCCAAACGGCTGCGTTCTCCTCCAGATAAATCTGCCACTCTTTTATACACATCATCGCCTTGAAACAAGAAGACTGCCAAAAACTTGCGGACTAAAACATCATCACTCATTGGCATAAACACTTTGATGGTATCAAAGGGCGTAGTTTCTAACTCTAAATCTTCTAGTTCTTGATGATAGAATCCAACCGATACTTTATGCCCCAAACTAGCGTGACCATTGGCTGGAGCAAAATGCTGCGCAATGAGATGGAGCAATGTGGATTTCCCGCATCCATTAGGCCCTACAACAGCCACTTTTTCCCTTGCATGAATGGTTAAGTTAAGGTTTTGAAATAGGATATTGCTGTTGTAAGAATGGCTCAAGTTCCGCAATTCTACGATGGTATTCGTACGCGAGTCTTCGGTTGTGATGGATAATTTCATAGCTTGTTCACGCTCTGGTGCCTGCAAACGTTCCATCTTTTCCACTTTTCTTCTTCTGGATTGAGCTGACTTGTGCCGTTCTCCATAGACATTGCGGCTTACAAAATCTTCCTGGCGTTTAATTTCTGCTTGCTGCCGTTCAAATAATTCCTGCTGTCGCTCCCATTCTTGCTCACGAAGCATTAAAAATTTATCATAATTTCCAGGATAAGCCCGCAGCCTACCATTTCGTAAATCCCAAATCTCTGTCACAAGTTGATTTAAAAAATAGCGATCATGTGAAACAATGACCATTGCTGCAGAGCTAGCTTTGAGGTATTCCTCTAGCCATTCAATGCCTTGGATGTCCAAAAAATTAGTCGGTTCATCCAAGAGAAGCAGATCGTTTTCTTGCAACAGTATTTTTACCAAAGCAAGACGATTTTTTTGGCCGCCTGATAATTTTCCAATAGGTTGTTGGAATGTCTCATCTAAAAATCCTAATCCATGGAGTACAGTAGCGGTCTGACTTTGATAACGATAGCCGCCAGCTTGTTCATACAAGGCCCTGCTTTGATCTACTTCGTGGATCAAAGCTAAATCAGAACTAGAAGTAGCGAGCTTTGCTTCTAGCGCAACTAGTCTCTGTTCCATAAGATATAATTTTTCATGGCTGGCCAGAGCAGCCTCAAAGACAGTTTGGTTCTCATTGAGTTCTGGCAATTGAGACAAGTATGCGATACGTAGGCCACGCATTCGCGATACGTCTCCTTCATCTGGCAATATCTGCCCTATGATAATTTTGAAAAGAGTCGTTTTTCCGCAGCCATTGTTACCCACTAAGCCAATTCGGTTGCCTGGAAAAACTTCTGCATCAATACCTTTGAGGACTTCTTCTTTTGGATATGCTTTTTTGATGTTTTTGAGTTGAATGATTCCCATGATGACCTCAAGCATGACAAGAATTGCTTGACAATTTGCACTAAACTTCTTAAAATAAGCTTCCAATGTGAAAGCCTACGAATCCTTGCGGGCGTGGCACATTGCCACAAGTACCTCTCATGTTGCTACATTTCTTCAAGCAACAACTTGGGTTCACAAATAATCCTGGCAAGAAAGGACATAGAGATGTCAGATTTGACAACAAATTATATGGGTTTAAAATTGCTTACTCCTTGGATGGTAGCAAGTTGCAGCCTTTCCAAAACAGAAGATGGAATTCGGCGTTGTGCTCAGGCAGGCGCAGGTGCGATTGTTCTCAAATCATTGTTTGAAGAGCAAATCGAAGCAGGAGCCAACAAAGTACACGAATACCTATGGATGCCTTCCCATACGGAAGCCTTTGACTATATTGGCAATATGAGTATGGAAATTGGTGCGCAAGAATACCTGAAGCTGATTGAAAAAGCTAAAAAAGCTGTGAGCATCCCTATCATTGCAAGTTTAAATTGCATTTCTCCAAAATGGTGGCTTGGATATGCCAAGCAAATCGAATCAGCAGGCGCAGATGGCTTAGAGCTGAATATTGCAATTTTGCCTGGTGAACCCAATCATACCTCAGCCCAAATTGAAAAAATTTACTTAGAAATTTTAGATTCTGTGCATGCGACAATTCGTATTCCTATTGCTGTCAAAATTGGGCCACACTTTAGCTCTATCCCTTATATGGCTCAAGAATTAGTGAATCATGGTGTTAAGGCGCTTGTTTTGTTCAATCGTTTTTATCAATTGGACATTGATATTGACAAAATGCAATTAGTTTCTGGGCATCGTTTTAGCTCGCCAGAAGAAATGTGCCTTTCCTTACGATGGATGAGCATTTTGGCAGGCAAAATTTCTTGTGATCTTGCTGCATCCACAGGCGTGCACCATGGAGCGGATGTTATTAAACAAATTCTAGCCGGTGCCACAGCAGTACAAATTTGCTCTGCGCTCTATGTTCATGAAATTAAGCATCTGGAGAAAATTCATGCTGATGTAGAACAATGGATGAAAGACCATCAAATTAATTCTTTGAGCCAAATTCGCGGCACTTTAAGCCAAAGCAAAAGCCATCGCCCTGAAATTTATGAAAGATTGCAGTATATCGAAGCATTGGTCGGAATTGACTAACTGCTTTTGAAAGAAGACCGCTGATAAAACAGCGGTCTTCTGTTTATTTTTCAGTTTTGGCTGGCGTAGGGATTTCTGAATGAGATTGAATAATTTTTCCAACTAATCCATAATCCTTTGCTTCTTCAGCACTTAACCAGAAATCGCGATCCGCATCTCGATTGATCTGTTCCACAGGTTTTCCTGTTTCTTGGGACACAATTCGATTATAGCGTTCTTTTAGTTTAATGATCTCATTCGCATTGATTTCGATATCCGAAGCTGTTCCAAACAGTGTGGTGGAAGGCTGGTGCAGCAAAAATCGGCAATTCAATAAAGAATAGCGATTTTCTTTTTTAGCCGCTAAGTAAATCAACACGGCTGCTGATGCACAAAGACCAATGCAGATCGTACGCACAGGTGGCGTGATGAAGCGCAAGATATCAAAAATTGCGAATCCTGAATCTGCGGATCCACCTGGGGAGTTGATGTATACTGTAATTGGTGCAAGAGCATCTTCTTCCTGCATGAGAATACATTGAGCTGTTACATCCCGTGCCAGTTTGTCGGTGATAGTTTCAGAAATCATGATCACTCGAGCTTGCAGCAAGCGTTTTCCAAAGCCTTCAGAATCTTTATCTTTTTTATCTTTATCTTCTTTTCTTTTCAATTCAATCTCGGAACAGCGAACCATTTCCTGCATAACATGATACCTTTCTATGGAACATTTTTAAGCCAAAAATATTTCATCAGTTAATTTATGAATATCATTGATGATCAACACTCTTACCAACTCTTGATCGTTTTCACTATCAATATTTTTGATCTCATGGAACATCTCTTTAGAAAAACAACGCATATCTTTTTTGAATGCTTCTATTTGCTCGGAGATGGCAGGATATTTTTTGCGAATTTCAATAATCTCTTCTGCATGAGCCAAAACGATCTTTTCTGTTTTCCCTTCCACCATAAACTTCCTTTCTTCTTTCATTGAAAAAAGTTGCTTCTAGCGTGTGATTTTTTTTCGAAAAATTTCTGGAAGTTCTTCTTCTCTACCAGTTGTTGTTGAAGGATATGTTACTGCAAATTTGCCAGCCGAAGGGACAATCGGCGGAGTGGTACTAGGAGCGCTGCTCAAAGTTCCTCTGAACAGGGCCACCTTAGGTTTTTGCCCAATTGGTGTCTGAGCAGTTGGGTTTTGTCCAACTGAGTGTTGCCCAATTGGTGTCTGAACAGTTGGGTTTTGTCCAACTGAGTGTTGTCCAATTGGTGTCTGAACAGTTGGGTTTTGTCCAACTGAGTGTTGTCCAATCGGTTTTTTTTCAACTGAGTGTTGTCCAATTGGATGTCCAACTGAGTGTTGTCCAATTGGATGTCCAACTGAGTGTTGTCCAATTGGTGTCTGAGCAGTTGGATTTTGTCCAACTGAGTGCTGTCCAATTGGGTTTTGGCCAGGGAAAATTTTGCCAATTGGATTTTGCCCAATCGGGGCTTTTCCAATTAACTGTTGACTAGATGAGCCTACAATGCCCGAATCTTGAGAGTTTATTCTTTGACCTTCTTTGGAAAGATTGCCACGATAGCCCAAAGAAAATCTAGGTCCTTCTTCTGAAGGTTGTAAACCAGTTTCCTTAAATTTTGCGCTTTCTTCTCCAACTTTTGCTGAACTACTTCTTTGTTCTGTATGGAATACTCTTTTCTTTTCCAACCCAACAGTGCCACTTCCGACGGCAGAGTCTTGGGATTTCATTGCTCTTTCTGGAAACAATGAACCTTTTTTAGGTTGGATCAGTGGTGGAGGTGGAGTAGGCGAATTTCCTTTGCTAGCAGAAGCAGGCGGGTTATACTTTGCTACTCCTACGCTTGGTCTTGTGATTAATGGAACCGCTGGCCCTTGCTTGCTTATTTGTGAGGCCTGTTGCTGTTGCCCATAAATTGGATTGGATGGTCCTTGAGTGCTTACTCCGGGTCGTTGATGCCCTGGTTTTGCTAACGGTGTTGGACGATGTTCTTTAGGTTGTGCTGCACTTTTATTTCGAATGCTCTCTTCTACCCTGACCATTGTGAGATTAGCAATGCTTTTCAGACATTGCGAAACTCCGTTCCCTTCAATTGCCACAGCAGGAAAACAAGGAGCATGCAATGTTTTGTTCAGCAGCTCTTCCATTCTTTCCAAAGACATAATGTTGGGTAGATCTCGTTTATTAAATTGCAAAACTAATGGCATTTTATGGAGATCCATACCATGTTCTGCAAGATTTTCTTCTAAATTTTGAAGAGATTCTAAATTCGCATCTCTTTGTGATTCTTGGCTATCTGCTACAAAAACCACACCATCTACGCATCGTAACACTAGCTTACGCGTTGCGTTATAATATACTTGACCTGGAACTGTGAATAAGCGTAAACGAATGGTTAACCCACCGATTTTGCCAAGTTCTAATGGCATATAGTCAAAAAACAAGGTTCGATCCAAATCTGTAGCTAGCGCAGTCAACTTGCCTCTATTTTCTGCCGGCGTTTTTTCATGGATAATCTCTAAATTGGTCGTTTTTCCTGAAAGCCCCGGTCCATAATACACAATTTTGACATTGCATTCGCGTGAGCTAAAATTGATCTCCATTATGCAACCTCCATCATAAATTTTGGCCCAAGTTGCTAGTTGCAAAAATGTAGCAACATATTTTGCTGTAGAGTGAATGATAAAAGTATGAGCTGTGCAGCCTCATACTTGCCACATTGCTGCACATAAGACAGGTATCTGCCAGTATGGCGTTGATATTTTGTATACCCAGTTGCTAGTTGTTCAAACTAGTAACATATTGTTTGAAAAAGAGTAATAAGAAAATTAAAATAGCGGCTTTATTTCTAGCCCCACATTTTTATCAATAAAGTTAAGTATTAGTGATGCAGACTGATACTTATTCATTGCTGCACCAATGGGCAGTTGACTGCCAGTCCGCTGGTTTGCCACAGCGGTAGGTTCAGGAGGTCCCATTACTCGTCAACCAGCAACTAAGGTTTGTATCTATTGTTGCAGCCTAGTCAACTAGCAACTAGGGGCGATTTTGCTACAGGATGGGATTGAATCAAAAGCTAAATAACCGGAGGTAGAGCATCCATTCGCGACTTCTCTCTGAATTGGCTACGAGAGTTCCTGTGTCGCATCCCGTCACTCCTAGTCAACTAACAACTAGAGTCCAGTAGCATGCATATCCAAATAGAAACCTGAAAAATTGTAACCGATTTTAAGAAATAATCCAAGATGAATTTATAATTTCACCAAAAATTTTCTAAAATTTTGGTTGTTTTTGGAGTAAAGTAAATTTTTTAATGGAGGATGTTTTAGGGAGAATAGATTTGCTAGACGAGGAAGTAGAGGAGTTTGGAGGTGGGAAAGCAGTTTGGAGAAAATGATAGGAAGAAAAAAAAATACCCCGAACGGGATTTGAACCCGTGTCTTGGGACTGAGAATCCTATATCCTAGGCCACTAGACGACCGGGGCATTATTGCCAATTTTTATCATAAAAATATGATAGCCCATATTATAATCTTTTAAAGCGCAAATGTCAAGCAAATTTTTCTGAAAAAATAAAAATTTCCTTAACCCAAGGATTTTTTTGAATTAACCGATCTATTTTTGAGAAGTTTAAGTTAGGTATCTTGCTTTTATTTTTTTTCATAGTAAAATGAAGTCGTGATTTCAATTCAAAAAAGCCATTCAATTAAACCCAATCCTACTTTGGAGGATGCTGCTTCCTCCCTCAATATATTGAGGGTAATTCGCTGCATGAATAAGTTATGAATGTTTTTGATATTTTGCTAGAACGTGGCTTCATTGCCACAGAATCCGATGGCACTCCTAAACAAGTAACAGACATTAAAATCAAGGAAATATTAGGCACACAAAAAATTACTGCATATATTGGTTTTGATCCCACTGCTTCTTCATTTCATGCTGGCAATTTAATCCAGATTATGCTTTTAGCTCATCTCCAACGAGCCGGCCATAGGCCAATTGTTTTAGTTGGAGGTGGTACAGGCATGGTGGGAGACCCCAGTGGAAAGACTGAAATGCGAAAAATGCTCACGCAAGAGCAAGTCAAAGCGAACATGGAGAAACAGAAATTACAGTTCACTCGATACATTGATTTTAGCAATGGCAAAGCACTGATGGTGAACAACGCAGATTGGCTTTTGTCGTTAAACTATATTGAATTCCTACGCAACATCGGCCGTCATTTCTCTGTGAACCGCATGTTAACTGCGGACTGCATTAAAAATCGCCTGGAAACTGGTTTGTCTTTCTTAGAATTCAACTATATGTTGCTTCAATCTTATGATTTCCTAAAACTTTTCCAAGAACATAACTGCATTTTGCAGATGGGTGGAGATGATCAATGGGGAAATATTTGCTCTGGTATTGAGCTGATTCGCAGGGTAGAAAACAAAGATGCGTATGGCATTACGTGCCCTTTGCTCACCACAGCCACAGGCGCAAAGATGGGCAAAACTGAAAAAGGGGCATTGTGGCTTGATGCTAATTTAGTATCCCCTTATGAATATTATCAATATTGGCGCAATGTGGATGATCGCGATGTAGGCAGATTTTTAGCTTTGTTTACATTTTTGGATATGGATGAAGTCCGAAAGCTACGAGAATACAAAGACAACAGAATTAACGAAGCCAAGGAAATCCTTGCTTTTGAAGCAACCAAGATCACACATGGTGAAAAAGCAGCATTGGATGCCCAACAAGATTCAAGAAAAGCGTTTGGGGCAGGAGAAGCAGGCGATAGCGTTCCAACCATCCAAATTGTTAGACCAAAAATTCAATCCGGCATAGATGCAAGTGAACTTTTCTATCTAGCCGGACTTGGCAAATCGAAAAGTGAAGTACGCCGTCTCATCCAAAGTGGTGGTGCTTATGTCAACCGTGAAACTGTTACTGCAATAGACATGAAGATTGATGAAAAGTTTGTGGAGAATGACTGCATTCTTCTCAGAGCAGGTAAAAAAAATTATGTGCGTGTGATCATTGTATAGCTCATAGATTTTAAGTTGGTATCAGGCTTCTGATACCAACAACCAAGGAGCTTAGAATGTCGGAACAAAAACCACCTCGGTCAGTGCCTAATACTGAAAAAAAAACTACTTCAGAGAGCAGCGAAAGCTTGCCTGAAAATCATTGTGAACAGCCAATGGAAGAACAAAATACTTATCAAGGAGCAAACATAGTAAAATCTGAAAATTCTGAAGCTTCTGAAGAAGTGCTCTTTGACGATGTGCTGCCAGAAATTCCCAAAGAATCTGAGTCAGTGCTGGAAGCTTTACCAGCACAGGAAGTATCCAGCGAACAAAAAATTTCTTCGGCAACATCATCCGCCCAGCAAGGATTTGCAAGAACATTTGTGGATATTCCAGAGGAAAAAAGAGCAGCCACAGACATTCTTTTAAGCCAAATTGCACTCATTGAAATTAGCCCTGGTGCTGTACGTCATGGATATCATTTTACATTTCTAAAATCACGAACATTGCTTATGATCGGAAGTGATCCTAATGAATGCGGAGAAAATTCCATCATCCTACAGCATCCTGATATTTCCCCATGCCATGCTTCCATTCGATGGAAAGAAGGCAATTTGTATATCCAAGACCAGGGCAAAGGGGAAGTATGGCTTCAAGATGAACTGATGGTTGCAAATTCAGCCAAAATATTGCCCAATCACTGTACCATTCGGTTTGGTTCACTTGCATTTGAATATGTCTTAGAATTTCCACCAGCATGGCCTCAATTGATGCCTTCTACATTCCAAGAACCCACTGTGTCAGTATCTCAAGCTGAGCCTATGGTGATTGTGCCGCCACCAGAATTCGCAAACAAAGGCATGAGCGTGTCGAGCCCACCGCCACAACATAAAGTAGAAGAACACGGATTTGTGATTGCAGAGTTTATTTTGCTGAGTCTGGATGCTTCCTGTGCATTACCTCATCACTGTGAAATTTTAAGCCATCGCCCACAATTTTTGATTGGCCGTTCTTCGCAATGCGATTACCAAATTGAATTTGGTGAAAAATATGTAGCAGAAGAGCAAGCCATGATTCAATATTTTTCCCAAGAGCAAAGCTTTGCTATCAAAGGATTAGTCAAAGAAAATCCAATTTTTGTAAATGATCACAAAGTTTTGGACACTATGCGGCTTAAACCTGGTGATGTCATTAAACTTGGTATCGCTAAAAATGCTCCTAAAATCCGATTTAGCCTAACTGAACCAGAAAAGACCCCTGCTCCTACCCGCGTCCCACAACAATTTTTATTTTCTGAAATCGTGGCGACACCAATCAGAGGCGAAATTTATGGAATTGGAAGTTACCTAGACGGTACATTCGTGATCCAAGACCCATCTGTGCCTAGTCTGATTGCTGAAATCATGGTACCAGATGAAGGTGAATACTTCTTGGTGCGAAAAGTATGCGATAGCAGCATACCTGTGCTTCTCGATGGAGAAGAATTATTACCTAGCATTCAACCCGAAACGCGATACGGAGTGAATCAATTGCTCCAAATCGGAGATTATTTAATCATCCGTAACAACCATCGCACATTGCCGCCAGAGCTCACATATTTTGCATGGAAGAAGTTCTTTTCGACTGTGCTTTGGTTTTTGTTCATCGCATTGCTTGTTGTTGGCGGATATCTGCTCATTCAGGAATATTGGCCAAAACTGAATTTTTTAATTTCTTGGCAAAGTAGGCTTAAAGAATATCAAAAGAATGTCTTTTATCTCATGGTCTTTGATCGAGAAGGAAAAAGCTCTTTTTCAGGCACTGGATTTTTATTGACACAAAAAGACGTTCAAGAGCAAGATATATATTACATCATCACATGCAAACATGTAATCGAACCTTGGAAATTTGATAAACATCAAATCAAAGACGGACAGATCTATAACAGCCAAAACGAAGTCATTGGAAAACTCAATGATAAAGGCCAAAATGAATCCTATTACATTGCAGCATGGCCTTATGGAAGCAATGCAATTGATCCTGATCCTCAATCCCAACATTATTTATTTGAAAACAGTTTTACCAATGCAGATATTCCACAAAAGCTAGGGAATATTGAAATATACAAGTTAGGCAAAGACACTTATGAACAAGTAGATGACTTTCAGCAACATGTTGCTAAAACTAATGACGACATTGCAATTTTAAAACTTACATTAAAACCAGGTTCTTCAGCGCTGAACTACTATCGTTGGTGTATTTCTGAAAAAAAATCTTTTGACATTGGAGAATCCTTGGTAGTCATGGGCTACTCCCTAGGCGGTGCCAGATTGCTCAATAAGCAAGGCATGGTTGTCCCGGTGAGTTGCGAAGGCAAATTAACCAGCGATTGCCAGACACCTGGATTCCTAGAAATGAATGTCAACCAAACTCAAGGCGCTTCTGGCGGCCCAATTGTCAACACAAAAAGCGAAATCGTGGGTATGGTTGCATTTTCTGACCGCGAAAAACGTTTAGTCTATGGCATTCACGCCCAGATTTTAATAGAATTATTAAAATAGCGTAACAATTTGCTATACAGATGATTTGCTGATCATAACGTTTTTTGGGAAACTCCACAATAGCAGCTCAAGAAAATATTGCTTCACGAATTGCAGCCGACGCTGTCAGCCGCTTTTGAGCGGCAAAGCAGCAGCACAGCCAA
Organism: Planctomycetota bacterium; assembly: GCA_022710345.1. Classification (GTDB taxonomy): domain Bacteria; phylum Planctomycetota; class Uabimicrobiia; order Uabimicrobiales; family JABWCH01; genus JAKLHB01. Next base: position 5,918 of record JAKLHB010000006.1, on the reverse strand, counting down.
GAAAGTAAATTGTCTTGGGATCTTTTCTTGGGCGCAACTGAATTGGCTCCCTAAAATTTGTTATATGGAGCCGATTTGATCGGCCATCAACAGCCATAGTTTCATGCGCTGTGCATGAGGAAGGTATTGAGGCATGACACCGCAATCTAAATTAGTCACCCCAAATTATGCATTGGCATTTTTGGCAAGCCTTTTCTGTGGTTTTCTATTTTATGGAGTCCTTTATTTCGGACTACTGTATTTACAGTGGCCTGTGGAACGAATTTTAGGCATTCCTAGCGCACATCAAGTTGGTCCAGATGTTTTGATCTATGTATTTCTATACGTACTCTTTTTTTGGGGATTATTTGCCATTGTGCAAAAGGGAAATCTAGTACGATATGAAAACTCTGCGATCATTAAGCTATCCAAAAAATTCCAAAGCCATACCATCATTAGCAAAAGAAATGAACTAGATAATTTACGTGCACAAATTACACAAGGAGAAGAGAATCCAAAACTGCGCCATACTGCCCTGATCCAAACATTATTATTTCTCATTGAGCATTGCCTCGTGACCCAAAGTTCAGAAAGAGTCTTGGAAATTTTCACAAAACGCATGGCCACTTTGCAAAGCCATATTGAATCCTCCTACAATATGCTACGCTATATTGCCTGGGGCATTCCATCATTAGGTTTTATCGGCACGGTGCTTGGCATTGGCCAAGCATTGGCAAAAGCAAGCCAGGCAATTGAAAATATTGATGTGATGATATATCCATTAGGCATGGCCTTTGACACCACATTCATTGCGCTTTTAGAGAGCATGATCTTAATGTTTTTCATGTATTACATGCAAAATAAAGAAGAGAGCATGCTGAGTGATATTGATATGTTTTGCCAAGAAAAGTTTATCATCAACCTACGCTTGACCGAGGCAAAGTATGAAAAGTGAGCGGCAAATCCAAATTTTTAGCTTATCTTTTCTAGATACCTTTTGCTGCGCTTTAGGAGCCATGATCTTTATTTTCATTGTGAATAGCCAACAATTGACAACTGCTGTGCGTGATACCTTAGACCGTTATAGAGCAAAAGTACAAGAAGCAAAAGCTTCAGAAACAAGAGCCACTGCGGCCAGAAGTCGCGCACAAGAAGCACTGCAAGAAGCAAAATTAGCACGAGATACGGCTCTTCAGCATAAAGATCAAGCTGAGCAAGCTGAAATTGAAGCACGAAAAAGCAAGACAGATGCTCAACTTGCACAAAAAGATGCGGATGAGCAACGCACTATTGCTCAAAAAGCAGCTCAGGATGCCGAAGCCCAAAGACAAAAAGCTGAAGCAGCCATGCAAGAGGCCATTGAAGCCAGAAAGCAATTAGAGCAAAGCCAGCAAAAATTAGAAGAACGACATCAAAAACTCGAAGAAATCAATGAAACCTTGAGAAACATGATGAGAGAAACCCAAACTTACGATCAAAAGCTCAAGGAAATCACAGAACAGTACCAAAAATTACAGCAAAGCATGCAAGCATTAGAAGAACAAAAAAAACAAGAAGATGCTGCTTTGAGCAGCCTGCAATTGGAAAAAGAAAAATTGCAAAAAGAACGCGATTCAATTGAAAAATGGTATCAAGAAGCCCAAACCCAATTGCGCCAGTCTCAGTCCCAATATCAAGACAGCTTATCCCAAACACGAGATTTAGAAAAACGCATTGAAGCAAAAGCCAAAGAACTCCGAAGACGAGAAACAGAGCTGCAACGCCAAGAAGCCAGTATTAGTACACAAGAACAAGAAATTCGAGATCGAGAAAAAAAGATTGCAGAGCTAGAGCAACTTTTAGCTAAAAAAGGAGATAAATCCTTATTTGGAATTCGACTCTCCTATCGCCGCATTGTATTCTTGCTAGATCGTTCGGGCAGCATTGTTCAAAACAGTTGGAAAAGCGTGATTGTTGAGACCATGAAAGAAATCTTACAGCATTGCGAAGTAGAAGAATTCGCAATCATTGCCTTTTCTTCAGATATGCAGTTTTACCCACATCAACGCAGAGCAATTGCTGCTGGAAGCCAAAGAAATAAAGCACAAGCGCTAGAATGGTTGGACAAACAATTACCATTTGGTGGTGCAACGCATCTGCATGAAGCCATCAAACTTGCTTATGAAGAATATAGCCCATTGGATGCTATTTTTATTTTGACAGACGGTTTGCCTGCTGCTCAAGGCCGAACAAGTGAATCCTTGCAAGATGAAATTGTGCAGTATATTCAATATCAAACTAACCGAAAGTTGAGTACCAGGATCATCGCTATTTCCATTGGTTATCCACCTATGGATGCCAAAGCCTATAGCGACATCTACAAATACCTTCATAAGATTGCTGAACTTACAGGCGGCCAATACCTAGGCCGCTAGCGATACTCTCAAGGACAAATTTTTATGACATTGGACAAATCCTTTCAACTTCAGATTTTAATGCCAAGCGGCATTTATTACCAAGACCAAATTATGGAACTGGTTTTTCCTGCAAAAGATGGTTTACGTGCGATTTTATACAACCATGCCCCATTTCTCAGCGCAATTGGCAAAGGCGTATTGCGCATCAACAAGCCAGATGGGACATCCAAGCAATTTGAAATTCAACAAGGCATGCTGCATATCAAACAAAATTTATGCACTATTTTAACAGAACATATTGGCTTATCTCAGGATATTGTTAGCCAAACCTAAGGTTTCTGAAGGAAATCACGGATGAAAAGTTTGCTATATATTATCTTAATAAGCTGCGGGATCACCATTTTAATTCAATATATTTTAGAAAAAATCAATAGACGTGGAAAAAAAGCCAAAGCGCCCGCGGATTTGTCGGAATTATTCCGAGAAAATAGAAAAGCGCGAGAAGTTTTTAAAAAGAGTTCCCCAGAAATAGTGGAGGCTAAACCATCAAGCCAACCCAAGACCAATCCGCCTCAATTTCAAAGTAATGAATCCTTACATGGCCAGGTACCAAAAATTCGGGAGACTTTGTATCCTCAATTGCGCATCAATATGAAGCAGCGAGACACAATTGCCCCTGGTACAATGCAGCCACCTCCTAGGCCAGCATCAAGCTTAGCATCACCACTTCCTGCATCCGAAAGTAATGTCCGTATGGGGATGGACGAACTTCCGACAATTAACTTGCAACCATCTCAAGAAGCACTGCCACCACAAGACAAAGTAGATGAAACCCACTGGGATCAAGAAGTTGCGCCAGCCCAAGGCGAGGAGATAGCACCTTTAGCAATTCCAGCATTGATGACTAATCCTCAAGTGCCACATCTTTCCATCAAACGTATCTTAGCTCCGATTGTGGTTGAACAAGGGCAAAGAGACGAAGCCATCACCATTGTTGTGCACAATCCTGCTAAAGTGCCAGCCATCTTGACACTAGTGGCATTAAGGCTTTATCGAGAGCAAACCGAGATCACCATAGAGTATAAAATACGCGCTAAAGTTGGGAATCCCAATACAATTGCACCTGGAGCCATTGAAGAAATATGTCTTTCTGTGGATGTTTCTGAAAATGCCACACTAGGCAAGATCACACTCATGCCAGTGGTCATGGCTATTTTAGACATAGAAGAACCACAACCCGCTGATTTAAGCACCAGCCGCTTATTTCAATGGCGTGTGGAGCCAACAGGCAGAATTTTCCGTATTTCTACTGAACACCAAGGTATGGAAACAGCAGGGATTCCATTTTCCCTTACTTTGGAAACATATCTTCATGAAGAATTGGACAAAAATTACCAAGGGACCCATCGTATTTTCATGAGCTTGATGAACATCAGCAGCAGCGAAAATACGTCTCAATTTCCAGAATATTTGGATTTAACTTTCGAACAAGGCAAAGCAATCGCAGAAAGATGCTTTTGTTTTTACAACACAATAGAAACATATATCTTATGTGCTAAAGATACAAAACCAGGCGGTGCTGAAGGGAGCTCTACTAGTATAATGATTGCTCCGGCAGTCCTCGGCAGCTTTAGGATTGAGCTTGCCACACCGCAAAAAAATGGAGTTCCATTAGAAGGCGAAAACACACTTGCTGCCTTAGATATCTTTGGCAATGTGAAAAGTGATTATCATGGCGATGTCATTTTATGCTGCCCAGAAGGCACACTCAAAGGTATTCCCAATAGTACAATCACCGGCAATTTGTTCCAACAAGGCATAGTCAATCTTACGCCTTTGAAATTACGAATTTGTGTCCCTGAATTTGATGGTGAAGGAAAAGTCGCACGTGTGATTGCGCGCGCAGAAAGCAAAATCGGCCGCAGCAATGACATCACTATTTTGCCTGCTGCAGAAATGTCTGTTTCTGCCACACAAGCCATGATCCGTAGGCTTTGGGGCCATCGTTCAAAACGTATTTGGATTGCAAATGCAGAAATAGGGATTGCCCGAGAACTCGAAGCTAACTTCCAATCTGAATATGAAGTGCTAGTACGTGACATTCGCATCTCAGATATCGAGATGGTACAAGCCAATCCGCCTGATGTTTTCTTCCTCGATGTGGAGAATAGCCCGGAAGACGGATATCAACTCATGCGAGATTTGCGGAAGTCTCCTAACATGGAATCCCTGCCTATGTTCATTTTAGGCGCAGCGAATGAATCAGAAAGCAGGATCATGGAAGTTCTTCGCTCAGGGGGTGTGTATGTAGCAAAACCACTTAGTTTTCCAGCACTACGCGCCATGGTATCTGATCTCCTACAAAATTTAGCCGTAGAACAAGGCCAAATGCCTAGCAGAGGCGCTCGCCTGGAAGGCAGCGAAGGGCTTAAATACCAAATTATCGCAAAAATTGGAGAAGGCGGCATGGGCTATATCTATGAAGCCCGACGTACCCAAGATCAAAAAAAGGTTATTGTCAAATACTTACCACCACGAGATTTTAAAAGTATCAAATCCGTGGTCAGATTTGTCCAAGAAGCCCACACTGTGCTTTCTTTTAAGCATGAAAACTTGGTTACAGGCTATGACATGATCATGGATCGAAATCGCTGCTTCTATGTCATGGAATTCATCGAAGGCAAAACAGTAGAACAACTCATCCGCATGGAAAACAAAATGCGGCCAGATCGTGCCGTACGGATTGTTTTGCAAGTTGCGAGAGCTTTGCAATGCCTTGAAGAAGAGCATAACCTGGTGCATCGAGATATTAAACCATCCAATATCATGGTCATGGACAATGGATTTGTCAAATTAGTGGACTTCGGAATCGCCAAAGTGAGCAACCATCATTTGACCACCGTAGGCATTATTCTAGGCACTCCGTACTACCTTTCTCCAGAACAAATCCAAGGCCAAGAAATCACCATCCAAAGTGATATCTATAGCCTTGGGGCAACATTTTATCATATGGTAACCGGGGAGCATCCTTTCCAAGGTGCAGATGTTTATAGCATCATCCATCAACGCCTCAACCGTGATCCCAAAGATCCAAGACAATTTAATACTTCTTTACCAAGAGCAGTGGCCCAAATTATTCTGCGTATGATGGAACAAAAACCAAACAAACGCTATCCAACAGCACGAGCTTTGATCCAAGACCTGGAAAATATCCTGAGAGCTATGGATTCCGGAACATTACCATTAGAAGCCGACCGCCCACTTGCACCCGCGCCTCAAATTGAAGCAGCAAGTTAAAAGAACGTTATACCAATCTAACATTCTATGCCAATTCAGCAGTGTCCAAAGACAATTTGCTTTCTTTGCGGTGTTGCTTTGCCGGCTAGAAACTAACCGGCAGAGCTTGCTGCAATTGTCAAGGTTGTGGCGTTCCCCAAAAAACGTTATAATCTGCAAATTTACTTTATTAATCAGACGTTTCCGTAACCAGCCAAAAATAGGATGGCACGTGAATGAGATCAAAATTTCGAAATGCAAGTGTTT
>JAKLHB010000599.1 GCA_022710345.1 Planctomycetota bacterium | reverse complement strand
TGAGTTGAATACAAGAATGGGCTCTTGTATGTTTGAGTGCCATGATTGACTCATGCTGAATATTGTATTCAATACGAGTGGGAAGCGCTGTAACACCAAGGTATGTCATGCTATTTGAGAACTAGAGCTGCATTATCTGATGGCAAGAGGATTATCGCCAGCGAGATGATAGGCCAATCAGAACGCGAGTATTCTAAAGATTACTCTATTCTTGCTTCACATTGATCTATAAAGGCATATACTCGGGCTAAATTAGCAAAATCAAAAAAAATTTAAAATTTGATTGCCGATTTAATATTGCTACCCTCCTATCTTTTATAGAAGAGCAGTAATCAAGACGATTGAAAAAAATGAGTAATTTTTCCAAAAGGCAATCTAGCATGCAGATTTTATTTCTTTTTGTTGCTTTTATTTGTATGCAGCTTGTTTTTACTCAACAACTAGATCGAGCACCTACTTTAATAGAGCAATGGGTTTTCGAGTATGACGTTGGAGAACAATATGGACTAAATAGTGGAAACCCATTGCTTGCTCAAGGACCAAATGCAAGGGTTGAATTTCAAATAGGCCTTGATGTAAGATAATTAATAACAATATGTTATATTAACAGAAAATAGTGACGAAAAGTTGGTATGCTTGTTATTATAACAAAAGTTACGCAAGATAATCAGCATTTACCTTATTTTTTTGAAAGGAGCATGAATGAAATCAATATTGCTACTTTTATTGCTTGCTTTTGGAATGGTGTATGTGGCATGTGATCGTTATGTGGATAGTGGCATAGAGTACAAAATTTGTCGAATCATCGAAGAAAAAGACCTAATCAAGCTAGAACCACTTAAGGTTGCAGGTACAAGCAAAGGTAAT
>JAKLHB010000598.1 GCA_022710345.1 Planctomycetota bacterium | reverse complement strand
GCGCCAACCATCAGCGCAAAGCAAGCGTCACTCCTTCTTTGCAGGATTACCATGCAGAAGCAAACGTCAAAACTAAACCCTTTTGTAACTATTGCTTACCGGAAATTTTCTAGGGTGCTGATGATGGCCAATATCTCACAAGGGCAAAATCATAGTACGTAGTGCTGACGTTGTAGGACCTTCCTGCTACCACAATACTGCCATCAGAAGGCTGAATGCGGAGAGCAAATGCATTATCATCATTACTTCCAACAGGTGTGGTTACTATGCCTCCTGAACCAAAACCTGTATCAAGGGTTCCGTCTGTGTTATATCTCACAAGGGCAAAATCAAAGTTGCTGCCATTGTTGGAATATCCCGCTGCCAAAATCTTGCCGTCATTGTCGATACCAATAGCGTAGGCAGAATCAAAACCACTTCCAACAGGTGTAGTTATTATACCGGTTGCACCAAAGCCTGTGCCAGGTGTTCCACTTTTATCAAGGGTTCCGTTTGTGTTATATCTCACAAGGGCAAAATTATATTTGATGCCACTGGCGGAACTTCCTGTTACTACAATCTTGTTGTCAAAAGGCTGAATGACAAGAGCATGGGCATAATCAAAACCACTTCCAACTGGTGTGGTCACTATGCCCCCTGAGCCAAAGCCTGTATCAAGGGTTCCGTCTGTGTTATATCTCACAAGGGCAAAATCTAAGTCGCCGTCATTGTTAGATTGTCCTGTTACTATAATCTTGTTGTCAAACGGCTGGATGACAAGATCAGCAGCAAAATCATTAATACTTCCAATAATAGATGTGGTTACTATACCGGTTGCACCAAAGCCTGTGCCAGGTGTTCCACTTTTATCAAGGGTTCCGTCTGTGTTATATCTCACAAGGG
>JAKLHB010000597.1 GCA_022710345.1 Planctomycetota bacterium | reverse complement strand
CACAGGAAAACGTAGCATTCTATCAAAGAGAACTTTTATTTCCGAGCGAATTTTTTTTGATTGATACAGATTAAGGAATTTTTTAGTATATTCTAGCACAACAAGTTAGAATTTCCGAAAATCCACGTTGATGGTGGATTGGATCATTTAATTCCTATATCCTGTAATTCGATTGATCCAATATCGCCAAGTTGATTGGCAGGCCGCAGGTTGCCGAGTTGATCCAAAGGGAGTAATTCGGCTGCGCTCGTGTATGTTTCATTCGATATTAGGAGATTGGGGCCGAGTGGACCATTGCCAAGGGATTGCCAAAAAGTTTCACCGAGTTTTACTGTCTCGAGTTTATCACCTATTTCAATGTCAAGGTCTCTCCAGAATTTGATCCAGGCAGCATTTTGAGGATCAGATGGCCAGGATCCATTTGTGCCTTGCCAAGTCACACCTTCGTATTGCAAGTTGATTCCAAAGTTTGCTCCAAAATTATAGGGACTTTCATAGCGAAGTTTTTGGAGAATTTGGGCTAAAAAATCATCGGTTGCATCAGGCAAGACTAAATATTGAGCATAGACATGGATAACATCATAAGCTTCTGTTGGAATTTTGTCTAAGGCAGCACCTTTGGGAGGATACCAAAGCACAGCATTCCCTCCTTCATCTGTTCCAACAGATCGAATAGTTGGATGGTATTGGATATTGTCCAAAGATAGCACATCTTCGATCTTAATCTTATCTGTATCACCAACTTTGGGCCAATGTTTACGGCAAAGATCCCACCAAATGCGGATGGGAACTAAGATTTGGTTAAAATCAACCTACATTCCGCAGGCTAAAGGCCAAAAATTCTTATTTTTCAAAATTTTGTAAAAAAAGAGTTGAGTTTTGGTAA
>JAKLHB010000596.1 GCA_022710345.1 Planctomycetota bacterium | reverse complement strand
CTTGCCGTGCAGGAAGCAAAACTCGCTGGTGCTTTGGAGATGACGAGGCAAAGTTGGAAGAATACGCATGGTATGCTAAAAATTCAGACAACCAAACCCATCCCGTAGCACAAAAGAAGCCGAATGCGTATGGATTGTATGATATGCATGGAAATCTTTGGGAATGGTGTGAGGATGCCTATGAAACTTATCAAAGTATTCCTCTAATTGATCCCTGTAACCATGAAGGTGCCCGCAGGGTCTACCGTGGCGGCTCGGAGGGCAGTCCCGCTGGGTGGCTGCGTTCTGCCTACCGTGGCTGGTACAAACCCTGCTACGTCTCCGACCACCTGGGTTTCCGGGTTTTGGCGGGCAGGCCATGAGTTTTTAGGCTTCCCTTCATCCTTATTTCCTGATTCTCTTCACCCTGCCTCTTCAGCAACCGAAAAGAAGAAAATCAAAGCCAGACCGAACCTGGCCAACGGAGTTAGGCCAGAGTGAGGTCTGGTCGCCCTTACGTTCGAATACAAAAGACAATCATTCCTTCAATGTAAGGAATGAACCCTACGCCTTGTGCTAAAAATATTGCAAAATTTGCTTTTTTTCTCGAAAAAAACAAGGTATAATTTTCTTTAATTTGTCCCACCATTGTGTCATTTCAACATCAGGAGATTTACAATGTCGAAAAAAAGTCTTTCCAAATCCAACACAGAAAAATCCCAAAAAACAATAACCAAACCAACCAGCAAGAAATCCACCAACACCAAAAAACAAACGCCGCCTAAAACCCAAAAAATAGCATTATCAAAAACAAATAAACTCGCTGCATCCAAAAAGCCGGTGGTACCAAAAACAGCGTTGCCAAAAACACAAAAGCTCAGTTCGCCCAAAAAGCCGATGGCCCCAAAAACAGCATTATCCAACAGCAAA
>JAKLHB010000595.1 GCA_022710345.1 Planctomycetota bacterium | reverse complement strand
GCCTTCCCACAAAGGTAAAAGAAGGCAACGAGTCATCATATTCTCGCGATAAAATATGCGGCACATCGTCGCTCCAGCCAGCGACTTTTTGCTCTCGATGAATAACCGGCCGCTTGCTGATATACAAATTAGCCTTGCTATGCTGTTGAATGTATTCTTGCACCTTTGGGTTTTGCTTATACGGCGGGAGTTGTGTACCAAAGAACGGAGATTTTTTTGGCTCTCCTGGAGTCAGGTCTTGATAATACATGATCGCTTCTGGATTGATCCCTGTTTCTTTTCTGGGCACAACGCTTTGGGGTGTTGCCACAGCTTTGGGTACAACAGGAGCTGACACTCCTGGAGTCAAGTCTTGGTAGGACATCGCTTCTGGATTAATCCCTGCTTCTTTTTTAGGCGTAGCGCTTTGGGGTGTTGTCACAGTAGAAGCTTTTGGTATAACAGAAGCTGGCTCCCCTGGAGTCAAGTCTTGGGAGGTCATGGCTTCTGGATTGATCCCTGTTTCTTTTTTAGGCGTAGCGTTTTGGGGTGTTGCCACAGCAGAAGCTTTTCGCTTTGGTGCAGTTTTGGGCTTCGCAGCAATCGTTTTTGGCGATTTTGCTTCACTTGCTTTTTTTGCCGCTTTGCTGGTTTTGCTGGTGGATTGTTTAGTTCCTGCTTTGCTTTTTGTAGTTTTAGGAGTTTTTGCTTTGGTGATTTTGGTTTCTTTGCTTTTTGTAGTTTTAGGAGTTTTTGCTTTGGTGATTTTGGTTTCTTTGCTTTTTGTAGTTTTAGGAGTTTTTGCTTTGGTGATTTTGGTTTCTTTGCTTTTGTCAGTTTTGGCTGCTTTTGTCTTGGCCACCTTTGCTTTGCCAGTCATCTTTTTGGATGCTTGTTTTTCTTCTGCATTTGATTTTTTGGACATGGTTGGTCTCCCTTAGTTGTTGATCGT
>JAKLHB010000594.1 GCA_022710345.1 Planctomycetota bacterium | reverse complement strand
GCTCCGAAATAATCTTGACACCATTCCCAAACATTGCCGATGGTGTCATAGAGGCCATAATGATTGGGTTGTTTTTGGGCAACTGGATGGGTGCCAGCACGGGTGTGGGCATATTGTTTTTCGGACCAGCCTGAGCTGTCATCACCGCCTTCATAGCTGACCCCGCTATTGCCGCCATACCATGCAATGGGGTCTAGACCAGGGGCATGATTGGCACCCTTGATCTCGAAATCCCCTGCGTAGGTCATCCGGGTCACGCCAGAACGGGCGGCGAATTCCCATTCGGTTTCTGTGGGCAATCTGCCCCCGAGCTTTTGGCAGAAATTCTGACAATTGCCCCAGGAAACCTGCTCCACAGGTGCGGATTGACCGGCTTTTTGAAAATACGATGGGTTGCTGCCCATCACGGCTTGCCATTGGGCTTGAGTCACTTCGGTCTTGCCCAGGTAATAGGGCCGGGTGATCACGGCCAGGTGCTGGATTTCATCGAAGTCCCTGCCAGGTTCGTTCTCTGGGCTGCCCATGAGGAAACGGCCGGGTGGAATCAGTACCATGGCGATATTCGCACGGCCTGGATCTACCATGATTTCCAATTCCAGCCTTTTGGCTTTGGCGTATCCGACTTGATACATGCGGGCGTATTTGCCCTGATCTTGCCAGGATAGATTTCTCCAGGTTGGCGTGCTCATGTCCAGCATGGATTCGCCATTGTATTCGTACTTGCATGCATTCCAAATTTCTGGTGGTAATCCATAGATCAATTCCTCTGGTTTGGGCGTGATCTGGATGTCCTTGGTTTTGGATTGGAGGAAATCTTCGCTACTCGAAAACCCAACATTCACCATGATTTGCCCAGCACTGGCCCCAGTCAGGTTGTAGGACGCATTCCACTGGCTTTTGGGCTTGAGTGTGGTTTGTAAAGACCAGGAATGATTACTAATA
>JAKLHB010000593.1 GCA_022710345.1 Planctomycetota bacterium | reverse complement strand
CAAGATTGTTCAGCGCAAACCTGCATCGTTAGGAAGGCATCAATCGAACGTTGTAATAGATGAGCCATAAGGCAGAGAGCAACAGGGGAAAGAACCAGCGGCAGAATTGGAAACATGGAGCATAGGGTCTTAACTCATTTGCATCGCCTCGGATAGTGCGAACGATACCAATAAAACTAAAAAATCCAAAGATACTAAGCATGAAATTAACAATACCATTGAAATAGCTCATAAGGCTGCCAATAGCTCCACCAATGCCTACGATGATCATGATCTCCGTGGCATCCGAATCTTTAAGGTCTTTTTTCCATAGCAGCAAGATTCCCAGAGTCAGCAAAGCCAAAAAAAGGAAGAGAGCAATAACTGTGCTCAAGATTCGTATGTCACCAACATTTGTCGCTGGATAAGATGTAAACATCAGAGCTTGAAACATCAGAGCTTGCATAAGGAAATAGATAATACATGGATAGAACATACTATATATGCCCAATAGCCCTCGGTGAGCATATCGTTTTTGGGGAATCGAGTGAATCCATACAAAGTTAGCAAGCAGCAAAGATGCCAACAACAAAACCCAAAGCGGGAGTACGTCATAAAAAGATGTCCAAATTTTTTTTGGTTCTATGCATTTCCAATCATGTATAGTTATTGTTTGGGTACCATATTGTATGAGCAAAATCAGGCTTATAGTATAAAGGTACAGCGTTGGAGTCTGTCGCAACATCCATTGAGCAATGGGAAATACTCGGGTAGGCAGGAATTCATGGAAAAACTCATGCTCTGCAACTATGGTAAAAAATAGAAATAAGGCTGGCACTATGCTCAACACAACTGGGTGTTGGAGTATCCATGCTGTGAAAGAGGATGGCAGCCATAGTGCAGCGGCAGTCAAAAATCCACCTAGCATCAGCGCAAAGCTTGCCAACAAGGTCAGCCACGGAATCCGCTCA
>JAKLHB010000592.1 GCA_022710345.1 Planctomycetota bacterium | reverse complement strand
AAGTGAGGGAAAGTTCTGAACGGAGTGAAGAACATTGACCGAACGACCTTTGTAAACCGCATAAAATAAGGCTTCCATCGTTGTGAAGCAGGAGACTGCGCAAAAAAATGTATGGCGAACCTGGCACAGCAAGCCAGCCGTAGTAAAAGCTATGACCTTGCAAAAACGACAGCTTTGCTGGATATTGAATGATCGCATCACTAAAATTGCACAGTGATCGCATGAATATCAGGGAAGTTCAAAGTAAGTAAATTTTATTTCAACCGGATCTGAAGTGCTTGCTCCAGTAATGTTCATTTGTAGTTTTGCAGGATCATGGGTCGGGAATGATCCAGATATTCTCATAGATATTCTTGTTGGGTGCTCCTGAGCATCTCCTAACGTGTGAGCACTATACGCAAATGGGATTGGAAGCTCATACTTACAGTGTGCACTCGGAAAACCTACAGCTACTAATGCCAAGCCTCTTACGTGCATCATACTTGGATGATGTGTGTCAGATGATTCAAATCTGACAAGATAGGTTCCTGGTGTCAGATCACTCTTAACAGTAAACCAATCTCCATCTCTGTACTGACCTTTCCACGTAAATGACACGACATTTTTAAAAGATCGCTGCTTCAATGCATTAATTTCATTTTGTAATGTCTCATTTTCCTGTTTTAGCTGTTGGAACTCTTTCTCCAACTTTGCGAATCGTTCTAAAATTGGACATTGTAGTGTTTCTTGAGTCCAAGCAAAACTAAAGATGAGAAAACTTGCAAAAAGTACCAATAAAAAAATGCTTTTCATTTTTCTAACTCCTTTGCGGTATAACAGTCTTTTTTTAACAGTCTTTTTCTAACAACCCGTTCAACGGTTGCGAGCGAAGCGAGCAATCCGTTTGCTACGCTATGTTAGACAAGCCAGCGGATGCTGCAACACAAACAGCCAAAACTGATTGCTAAATTCTTAGCCTTGAACACGATA
>JAKLHB010000591.1 GCA_022710345.1 Planctomycetota bacterium | reverse complement strand
GGGGGTTGTAAATTTTGCCTTCTAGAAAGCCCAAAATAAGCGCCTCCCAGAGGGTGTGGGTACCCACCAAACATCCAGTAAAACAAGGATCGAGACAAAAGTTCCATGATTTTCTCCCCAATCCCCTGCTTTCGGTACCCACCAAACATCCAGTAAAACAAGGATCGAGACAAAATACAATTAATTCTTTTTGCATAAGTTCTAAATTGTACCCACCAAACATCCAGTAAAACAAGGATCGAGACAAGTCTCTTTGCTGTTGCACGACCAACTAAATTGGATGTACCCACCAAACATCCAGTAAAACAAGGATCGAGACCATAAAGGTATTGAAGGAATACCTTAAATAAAAATCAAGTACCCACCAAACATCCAGTAAAACAAGGATCGAGACAGAACCGGTAGGCCGCAAGCAAAGCCTATCTTGCGATAAACTTTCGTACCCACCAAACATCCAGTAAAACAAGGATCGAGACTTATCTCCCCTATCCCCCTGTTTCCAGGTTTCAAGAGGTACCCACCAAACATCCAGTAAAACAAGGATCGAGACAGGTCAAATTATTGTTATAGGCACTATACAACCTATGTACCCACCAAACATCCAGTAAAACAAGGATCGAGACTTTATTCATAAGTAATTCCTTAAAAGATTGTTACTCGTACCCACCAAACATCCAGTAAAACAAGGATCGAGACTTTGCGCCCCTTTTGGGCAGTTTCTAAAATATAGTTGTGTACCCACCAAACATCCAGTAAAACAAGGATCGAGACAAATCACAAGTAGAGGGGCAGATTTTATACTGCTCCTCGTACCCACCAAACATCCAGTAAAACAAGGATCGAGACAACTCCTCTGGGGAGTTTAAACTCCCCAGGATTCTTCTCGTACCCACCAAACATCCAGTAAAACAAGGATCGAGACCCTATCTATAATGAACCCATGCGACCCTTGCCTGGAGGTACCCACCAAACATCCA
>JAKLHB010000590.1 GCA_022710345.1 Planctomycetota bacterium | reverse complement strand
TTGGGCACGCAGCTCACGTCGTATACCCAAAAGCCGCAGGTACAAAAATACATCCAAAAGCACAGCAAAGCCAATCTCTACCTTGGTCAAAGGCCAGTGATTCCGCGTGTTAAAAAAGTGACCACGTGGGGTGAGGATGTGCCGTATATTCTTTCACGGGCATCTGCTCAAGAAATGCCATCGTTTACTTTTGTAGGCAGGCAAGATATGTTTGAGATGTTGGAAGATCAACGTGCCAGTGCTCGACACACGGCATTGATTGGCATGAGAAAAATGGGAAAAACCACGTTCTTAAAGCGATATTACGATTATTTATTTAGCAATTCCAATGAAGTAATTCCATTTTTCTATTCATTCATGAACCTGGATGAAAAAAGAGGCAGCAAAAAATCAGTGGTAGAAGTGGCTGAACAAATGATGATTGTTTTTTTGAGCCAGGCTTTAGGGTTTTTGACACAAAATCCAAAGCTAACGAATAATATCAAACTTGATTTTTTAATAGACTGTTTGGAAAATTTAGCACCAGATAGCAAACAACGTTATTATGAACCATTCCATAATTTCATCCAACGCTGGTACGAGAAAGGGATCCAATATCCTTTATATAGCATGATGAGACGTTCGATTGAGCTTACACTTGACATGAAGTCTTATTTTGATCTTTCTCCTGTGATCATGCTGGATGAATACCAGGAAATTGGGCGATCATTTGTGGATGAAAATGGAGAAAGCTATAATTGTATCCCTATGATGGCAGCTTACCATTGCAATGAAAATATCTTCATTGTGTTGAGTGGCTCAGGGCTGACCACGAGGATGGAAGAAGCGCTGCCGCCAGCACTGGAGTATCGGATCGAACGAGTGCAATTTGGTCCATTGGAAAGAGCGGAAAGCATAGAATTGATGGATAGGACGATGAAAGCCTTGAATATTCAAGGTTTTAGTGAGCTGAAAAATGTTTTGTATTGCTTAGTGGATGGAA
>JAKLHB010000059.1 GCA_022710345.1 Planctomycetota bacterium | reverse complement strand
AAGAGCCAGGGACCTGGCTCTTTTTTTGTTAATGTCATAAAATATTATATTGAAAAAAAATAAAAGGACAGGTTGCCCTGTCCTTTTTGATAGCTAGAAATCGGTGATTAGTTCAATGGTTGATCAATAAGTGCATCTAGGTCTTGGCCGACCACAGTGTAATACAAAGGTACGGTTACATCTTGTGGTAGAACAAGGTTAATTCTGCCTTCTGCATCAGTTTCGCCAGTGACCATCACGCTGAAATCTGCGCTGTATACAGTAACGGTTGCTTGAGCAACAGCACGGCCTTCTGTGGTGACAATGAACACAACATTGCTGTCCAAGCCACGTTCAAAGGACGCTTGAGCTGCAGTGGATTTTTTGGTGCGAACAATCATGCTGCAATCGCCAAACAAATTGCATTGTTCAACCAATTGGTTGCCTTGGCTTGAATCTGTATCTTGCCAATATTGGAGAGCGGCTAACGCACCTTGGCATTCCAAAGCGCCAAAAGTAGTGTGGGTTTTTTTCAAAATGCCATTGATGGTTGCAGTCTGTTTATCGCAAGGAGGTACCCAAGCTTCATTGGTAGAACCAGCTTCCATTGCAACAGCACCGCCATTGGTATTGCGAAGCCAAGCTTCAGCAAAGCATTCTTCATTGTGGACAAATTGGCCATTGACGCATGCTACGCTCCAAATTACGGGCATCTTAAGTCCATTGGTCAACGCCTTAGCTTGTGTACTGTTAAATCCAGTGGTGCCCCAAGAACTAGCACTACCATGTCCAATGTAGCAAATGATTCCAGTGCCTGGATTGACTGCTGCGGTTACTGCAGAGGAAGAAGCGCTTGGATCATAGATTCTGGTCATTGTATAACCATATTCAGAAAGGCCTTTTCCGTAGGTGGAAACTTTTTGACCACTGGTTCCACCATAGATGAGCCAATCTGCACGTTGTTTATCAGTTGGACTGCCTTGATCACTGGCAATGCAAATACCTTTGGTTACCCAATCACCTTCTTCTGCGCCACCTTCATATCGAATGATCTTGAGTAATTGAGCAGCAACACCAGCGGCATCTCTCGCAGAAATACGAGAAACGAATGCGTCTGGATAATTGTCCTTACCGGCTAGGCGAACATACACACGGTCTGCTGCGGCTTTTTCCATTTTTCCCTTGAAAGTAGGCATAGGTTGAGAGATTTCAAAATTACTATTGTATGCAGCATCGCCAATCAAAACAAGATATCCAAATGGATATTGAGTTTGGAGATAAGCCTTAATTTCGCCAGCAGTAATGCCAGACTTCACAGACTTCACAGTAACGGTATAACCGCATTTTTTCTTCCATGCAACCCATTCTTGAATAGCTTGTTCATATTGATCTGGAACAACAACGATCAATGTTTTGAGTTTTTGATCTGGGTTATCATCACCTTCTAAGAGAATGCTAGGAGCTTTGTATCCTACGAAATCTTGGTACATTTTGCTGAAGGTTTTGCTATGTCCACGGCTTGTGGTGGTGAGCACATTTTCTACACTTTCGCCTTCGCAACGTAGAGCAATCACAGCTCGTTTGAGTACTTTCATTTGCATCTGCACATGATTGACACGGATGGGCAATACATTGAACAGAATTCCACGTACATCACGGAAAACAAATGGTTTACCAGCCGTGAATTGATCCTTTTCTTCTGGCCAGAATACATCTTCTTTGTAAATGGGGCCAAATTCAAAAGGAACGGTGTCTGGATGAATGTCACGAGTAAAATGGCCTTTGGAAGGAGCAATAGGATTAGTCAGCTTGATATCCACTTCTTGCTTTTCCAAAACAACCACTTCCACATCGCAAGATGCTCTGACTTGGAAAGGTTTGCTGAAACGTGGCAGGGTTGGGAATCCGCGTTCCATCAATGCACTGCAATCTGGAATATGAACGCCGATGCATTCTTTGCCAAGAATATCTACTGGACGTTCCAGATATCCACCGACGATTACTTCAAACTTAATTTCTTGGGCTGTAGAATTGAGCAATTTGATTTGAACTGGAGTAGGCTTCAGACTGCCGCCTTCCAATGGAACCCATTTCCATTGGGCGGACAACATGCTTGTTACCACGAACAAGGCAATCAAAATCAGGCTCAAGTTTTTCATAAAAAAACTCCTATCTGATACGAACGAGCTGATTTAAACAAATTAAATTACTATAAAAATCTTGCTTCAAAGTTTGGAACAGAAAATAATACCTGAAGCTAAAAGATTTTAGCAAAAACAATACCAAAAAAAATTATATATTATTTTAAATTATTGAAGCTTTAATAAACTAAATCATAAAATGATGTTACAAAACAGAGAATTTTGTTACAAAAAGTTACAAAATCCTACGAAGTTTTGTCCAAAGACCCGCACAAATCGCTAAACTCAGCAATAACCAAGTGCTTGGTTCTGGAAGGGCAATTTGGTAATGCTCAGAAATTCTAGTGGAGCTTAGAACATAGTTATAAACCGAAACATCATCCAATGAGCCAATAAATCGTTGGGTAGGCTCAAATGAACCACCAACACTATCTTGTTCTTGCCCTAGTACTAGAGTACCACCTCCGCCAATGCTGCTACCGGTTTGCAGCGTGTTTGTATAAACAGACTTACCATCTTTAAAAATCGCAACTGCCCCATCGCTACTTCTCCAGGTGACAGCGATTTGATGCCATAAGCCATCTGTCAAAGCAATTCCAGAATCTACAGCAGCACCATTGACATACACAGCCAAACTATTGTAGTTGTAGATCAAAAATTCGTTACAATTGGTTGAAATCGCGTATGAAAATGGGGTTCCAGCATTGGTGGTGTCCGAGGAGCGCATCCAAAATTCCACTGTGATTGCAGTGGTCGGGAATGAAGTGAACTCGCTTTTGATCGCATACTGATCTGTGCCGGGTCCGAGGGTGATGGCTTTTGTGCCATCTGAAATCGCACCACTGGCTCCTAAAGTCGGAGATCCTACATAAGTGGCGCTGTTTCGATTTTGCTGATCCACGGCAGTCGTGCCTGTGGTTTCGCTCAATTTCCAATAAGAAATTGGATTATCTGCTATAACCAAGTCACTGTAGGTAATGGCCCAAGAAAAGCCAGTACCTAGGACTAAAAGAGATAAACAAGTACACAATATTTTATACATTGCTCAGTCCTCCTTTTGATGTGGATTTTCGGAAATTCTAACTTGTTATGCTAGAATATACTAAAAAAAGATCCTTAATCTGTATCAATCAAAAAAAATTCGCTCGGAAATAAAAGTTCTCTTTGATAGAATGCCAGGTTTTCCGGTGTCCCTTCAGGACACGATAAGAGTTGACATAACCTGGGGTTAGAAACCCCAGGCTTTATTCCCAAACCGCTTCGCGGCAAAAAACTTTGCTGCAGTGCAATCTTATACGCGAGTTCTCTTTGATGGTTAGGGATAAACATAATAGACGGTCACAACTAAAAATGTTTCATGATGATAACGTTTTTTTTAATTGCTTCCTTCAATTGCAGCAGATGCGTCGGTTAGTCTCTAACCTGCATAACACCATAGCAAGCAGTAAATTAGATATTTTCTTGAGCATGGCTAAATTGCTACAGTAAAGTTTGTATGAATTTATTGTAGCATCTACTGATCATTTTTGCAACAGAGTTGCCAAAAAATATAGACATTTTTTAAATTTTATGGGGAAAGCCGCTAACCTATTTTAAGAGTTAAAGATAAGTTGAAGCAGGTTGAGCAAGCTCTATGTTCATTTTATGAAAAAAGTCTTTAGCCTATTTTAGGAGTTAAGGATAAGTTGAAACAGGTTGAGCAAGCTCTATGTTCATTTCTGTTGAAAAGCATATAAACGGCCATCTTCAGCACCAATCAAGAGCCAATCACCGGCCAAAGCAGGTGAGCTTGTGATGGCAGCACCAATCTCATAAATCCATAAAAGTTTCCCATCTTGAAGTTGCAGCATACATAAACGACCGTCGCTACCACCTGCAATCACAGCATTGGTGCATACTAAAGCTGAAGCATTCCATTCACCTTGGATTGCGTATTTCCAGACCAAAGCACCAGTCTGACGTTGGAGGCAATAGAGCATGCCTTCCTTAGATCCAATGACCAAGCGATCAGGGCTGAGAGCCGGGGATGTAAAAAAGGATGTACTTTTTTTAGGAGTTTGATATTTCCATTGGATGGCGAATTGAGTAAGATCCACATTGAGCACAGTATTGGCAAAATGGGCAAGATAAACTTGATTTTGATCCACGGTAGGTGAGTTAGCTATGTAAGATTCTGTAGGAATTTGGCTTAAAAGCTTGCCCTGCGGAAGTTGAAGAATGTAGAGGTTGCTATCGCAACCGCCAAAAATGGCTAAATTTTGCACAATAGCAGGTGCCCCAGCAATATAGTTTTCTGTTTCGTACTTCCAACACAATGCACCTGTATGAAGGTCTAGGCAATGCATTGCATTGTCATAGCTTCCCACCAAAATTTGGATTTGCCCTTTTTCGCCTTGAAACCAATTCGCAGATCCTTGAATTTTAGCACCGCTGTGATATTCCCAAACTACATTCCCATCATTGGCATTGAGACAATAGAAAACGCCCTTTGCATTGCCTACAAGTACGAGGTCCTGAATAAAAAGGCTCGAGGCTAAGATAGGCGCTTGCAATGACTTTTGCCAAATGACCTGGCCTTTTTGCAAATCCAAACAATATAAAATCCCATCTGCAGAACCAATCCAAACTTTATTTTGGGCTACTACAGAAGTTGCATGGATTGGTCCTTGTAGGGTCGAAAATGTCCAAGTCAATGCCCAGGAAGGGGTATATAAATGAGGGACATAACCTGAGAGGCCTTGATCCCCTCGGTAAATAGGCCAACTTGGGATAAGTGACGAATCAGATGGAAAGATTTCTGCTGAATGGAACCAACGCAAGATTGGTTGAAAAACTCTATAGTCCAACACTAAGCTGCCTAAGATAATAAAAATACCTAGGCAAAGCCATAAACAGGATTTTTTTAGTGTTTTCATAGCATTCTGTATCAATTAAAGTTCTACTTCATGAATCATGGAAATAACCCAGGATTTTTCTTGATTTGGCCCAATTTTTAATTGTAAGTGAATGTAAAGCAAAGTGCTATTTTGCACGCCATTGTCCAAAGTTTGGTAGCCATAGCTGGCGACTCCCCGTGTTTCTTCCATTTTTTCTGCGATATACTCAAATTTCACAATATAAATTTCGGAAAAATGTTTTTTCAAAATGCCGGCCACTTGAGCACCAGCATACATTTCAGGATATGCACGGCTAGTACGTCCTAGCTTGATTCTAACCCTCTGATCTAAGTACGGAAGCAGTTCTTTATGATCTTTCTTAAGCCATAGTTCTCGAACTTTGAGAAAAAAATCAGTATTTGGTCCTAGCTTAGGGGAAGGTGAAGTTGGCCCTCCCCAAGCCATGGTTAGCCATAATCCAATGAATATAATGCAAATGTAGCGTTTCATGCTTGACTCCTCTGCTGCTTGCAATGTTTTTGAGTTTTTTGATGGATACAGGTTCTATCATTGATTATAGCACATTCGACAAGAAGAAATCGCATGAAACGCAATTTTTCTACATTTGCTTTGACATTGTTTTATGGGTTTGCTGGTGTTGCATTGGGTTCAATGGATGGAGTAGGAACTACATCTTCTTTTGATTGAGATGCTTCTGCTGCTGGAGGTTTCTTTTGATATCCAGGTATAGCGGCTTGCTTTTTCAATGTAGGTTTCCAACCCTTAATTTCCTGAAACCCAGCACCAAAGAAAAGATCATTGAGACCGTATGTATATTTAGGCTCAATGTAATAGCACATCCCCTCTTCCACATCAATCGTCATTTTTGCAAAAGGACTTTTAGTTCCTTCCACAAAAGTTTTTTCGTTGTGGCCTGCTCCCAGGAGCAAATGTCTCTGTCCTGGATATACTCGAATGATGTAATCTCCGGCTAAAGAAATGACCCGTTCTTGATCCACTTTCAAAATTCTGATTCCTCCTAGCGGTTGGATAATTCCATACCTTTCATTTAAATCAGGCTGGGTATAGCCACAGCCTATCAAAATACAAGCCAGGAGGAGGCAATACCACTTCAACATAGTATTTTCCTTTGTAATCATTTGCTTGAGAACTATCCAGCGTTTACGAATTCACACTCGCTGGGATAAGAACTCGTTCTGGCTGCGTATAAATGGTAGCGTTGGGTTTTCGTAAAAAACCAATCATGGTAAGCTCGGCTGCCTTAGCAAGCTCTACCCCCAAATATGTGGGTGCTGAAACACACGCAAGTATTGGAATTTTTGCTCGACATACTTTTTGAACCATTTCAAAACTAGCGCGGCTTGATAACACTGCTACCTGAATTTTTTGGTGTTCAAACAATGCTTTCCCAATTGCTTTATCCAAAGCATTGTGCCTGCCAACATCTTCAGCAAATGCAGCAAGCCCTTGCTCATCAAACAAAGCTGCTGCATGTACACAGCCTGTGAGGGAGAATAGTTTCTGCTGAGCTTTCAAAATATCTGCGTATGAAAACAACCTTTCCAAGGCAATGGGGCAAGAAGGAGGAATTTTTTCTAATTTTGTACATATTTCATTTAACAACTCTTTCCCGCAAATGCCACAACTAGATTGACTTATAAAACTACGACGTTCCAAGTAAGATTGAACTTTGCTTGTACGTTCTGGGGTTAAGCTGACGAATATTCTGTTGGAACTATCTTTACAGAATTGTATGCCGGCTAGATCATCTACAGAATCAATGATTCCTTCTGTAAAGCAAAACCCTGCGGCTAAAGCAATTTCATCACCTGGAAGCCTCATAATCGTTGTATAAGCACGGCCTTGGATCATGATTTGCAGTGGTTCTTCCAATGCCAGGGAAACTTCGCCATCGCATATTGTACCATCTGTGATGCGCCGTGCAAAATACTTTTGAATCATTCTTATTCCTTTGTAGAATCTTATGTTAAATCATTTATCTATCAACTCCCATAAACGCTGGAGAATTTCTTTTGGATTCAGGACAGACTGAAAAAAGTATAAGTGTGGATCATTATCCAGATCATAACATTCATCTACATTGAGCTTTTTGCAAATTGCTAAGATCAAATTGAAGGATGTATGTTGCAAGTCCAAGATTCTTTTTGCCAAGGCTGCTTTATGCCAAAAACCAAATATTTCTAAATAAATTTTGTATTTTTGCGTACAATGTATAAAGGCGTAGTCTGGAATACAAATGCTGCCATTCAATTCCAAAATATCGCAATCTTCGCTGATTTCCCATTGGGATTGGATTGATTCAAAACGGTCTTTGAATTGCTGTATTTCTTCGGGTATGTAAGTGCGATTGTCTTGATAATGGGAATATAAGTGTTCTGCATTGCTTAGGGTAAAATAAGCATGTTTTTTCTTTTTCCAGTGTAAGGTTGCATTGAGTTGCCAATGATCACATAGTAATAAAGCAGGCAGAAACATGGCCATTTGTAAACCATATTTTTGAGATGCTTGAAATAAACTCATGGGGCCATCTAAGATAATACGAAAGCCTTGTTCAGTTTTTTGTATTTGATACAATAGCCGATGAAATTTAATGGCTCGAAATAATTCGCGGTATCTTCTTGGGTTGTGATCAAATATCAAAATCTCTAGGCATGTTGCTTTGTAGAGTATGGCTTGTGCTAAAGCTGTGTTGTATTTTTGCAATAAATGCTCTGCAGAAATTAACTCAAATTCTTTTAATATATGATGTTCTTTGAGATCCGCATATAAAATGCGTTCGATTTCTTGTGCTTCTATTCCCAATGCTTGGGAAGCAGCTTGCAGCACTTGATTTCGCTCGAATTTTTTTTCACAATGAAATTGGCTCGCAATCTGAAAAAGAGTTTGGCGAATTTCTTCGGGCTCTTTCTCTGCAATTGCCTCAAAGATGCAACGCTCTTCCAAGAGCTTGATAAATCCTCGGTATGTCAATAAATCTTTTTCTTGTCCAATATATTCCTCTAACGTATCATCCAGTAATCCTTTGGCTTTTCCTTGATGAGCTTGAAACAGAGAAATCAGAGTGTTCGCTATTTCGAGTATCCGAGTATCACTTGGGTCAATATAAACAGGAATGATTTTTTCTCCGCGATCGTATACCCTTACTAAGTCAAACGTTAACATAAGCATTATCATGATTCAACAAAAAAAAAATCTACTCATAAAACAGACAATGCCATTTTAACAATTTTGAGCAGAGAAACAATAAAAAATTTGACTTTTTAAGAGGGAGTTTTAAACTATAAGACAATGGCTCTCATTCATCATTTTTGAACGACTTATAAGGAACAAGGCAATGGATACAAAACCAAACCCAAAGGAAGAAATTTCAAGAAAAGTGATCGGGGATGAAACCAAACGCAAGCTTGCATCTTTTATTGCAGAACTAAGACAACGAGAAGAACACCTGGGAGAAATCACTGCTCCCCCAATTCAACCTCCTGGCACCCATCCTGTTTTATTCTCTGGAAGCCTCCAAAAGTCCACTCCAGCGCCTCCACCAATTCCAATGGTTAAGCAACCAGGCACTCTTGAGCCTCCCAAGCTTGTTTTAACAGATAAAGAAAAAGAAGATCTTAAAAAATATAAAAGCTTAAAAATGTAAAAGTGAGGCCGCACTTTTCTCCTAAGGGCTAGAATTCCGTGCGGATTGTCTTATGCAATATCCACTAAAGTCTGAACCACCAATGGGCAATGAAACCCGTAGAATGCTCAAAACATTTATCCAAGAACTTCGAAGCCGTGGCAAATCAGATGCCACCATTGGGGAAGATACCAGCCAGTTGATTCGTGGCAGTAAAACAGAACGCAGGATTCAGGATCTATGGGAAAATTTAAAAAAGCAGATGATCCAAGTTCCACCCAATAGTACTACCAACTCGGGCACAAGTGACTCTTCAAAAAAAACAACTTAACCTAACACTAGTTGCTAGTGCAGCAACAAGCGCAATTGCCTATGCTGAACAAGATATGAGTGAAAAGTGAACGCTGCATATCCTCCGTAAAAATGCGTGACTAGCAACTTGTGTAATTTTTATTTTATGGATACTAGAAGATTTTTCAACCAAAATGTGGTGATCACGGGTGGGTCATCTGGTATTGGCCTTGCTATTGCCCTAGAATTTGCTAAAATAGGTTCAAAATTATTTCTTCTAGCCAGGCATCCGGAACGACTAATGCAGGCAAAAAATAAACTGCAACAGTTTGTGCCGGATGCTTTTATTGAAACCATATCAATAGACATAGCAAATCAATTGCAAATGCAAGACGTGATGACTCACATTGCGAAGGAATACCAAGGCATTCATACTTTGATTAACAATGCTGGGATTGTTAGTGTCGGATTATGGAATGACTTGAATTTACAAGAGATCCAGCGTGTGATGGAAGTGAATTATTTTGGGGCAGTCTATGCTACCAAAGCAGCCTGGCCATACCTTATTCAAGCAAAAGGGCACTTAGGTTTTGTCTCCAGCGTGGTCGGGTATTTAGGATTGGTTGGCTATGCAGGATACGCTCCTGCAAAATTTGCCATGACGGGTTTGGTTCAATGCCTTAGGCCAGAAGCTAAGAAACACGGTTTAGGTGTTACTATTGTATATCCACCTGATACAGATACACCTCAATTAACAGAAGAAAACCAAAAAATGATCCCTGAATTAGCGCGGTGGAAACGCTATGGAAAAGTCTTGCAGCCCGAGGACGTGGCAAAAAAATTTGTCAACGGTATTTTGAAAAATAAGGCTGAGGTTTTTTGTGATTTTTCCAGTCGTTTAGCACGCATTGCAGCGGCAATATACCCACAGTGGTTTTGTTAACATTGCTTCTAACAAAAGGTTGAAATCCTTCCAAAGATTTTTGGGCAATGCTATTTTGATCCCTCTATGAATCGGCCATTTCAAAGAGATACTTTCTTTCTTGGTAATTGCGGTGATTGAAAATCACGATAACAACAAAATTCTTAAGGATGCTAATTATGGCAAAAATTGCAATTTCTTATGATCCAGATGTGATGGAAATCCGTCGAGGTGGTGGCGTTTTGACTGCTGTTGGTGTGTTTTTTTTATTGCTTGTGTTGACATTTGTTGGTATAACTTTGAGCTCAATGCAAGACACTGATTCTATGATTGTTGCATCCATATTTTTTGGAATCATGTTGATTGGAGATCTGGCATTGATCTTGGGCCGTGCGGGGATCGTCATTGATCGTCGCCAGAAACTCTTGACGACTTGGTGGGGATTGCTTGTGCCTTGGAGCAAAACTCAGTATGAATTAACCGGCTTTTCCTGCATCACCATCACCAAAGAAATTCGTCGTAGTAAAAATTCAACCTATACAGTGTATGTGGTGCGCTTGAAAAATCAAGAAAGCAAAGATATTCATATAGAAGAAAACCAGGATTACCTAACATCACGTCGCTCTGCTGAGACTGTGGCCAAGTTTATGAATCTACCGCTTTCTGATAATAGCAGTGGCAGCGAGGTCATCCGCAAGCCTGAAGAATTAGATGAATCTCTTCGCAATCGGCTACGTCGCACTGGTCAGATTAAGCCTATGCCAGAAGATTTGCCTGAAACCAAAATTCAGCATAGAATTGAAGGCGATACACTGATCCTCCGACTCCCTAAGCATGGATTTGGTATTTGGGTTGGATGCATAGTAGCCATTGGTATTATCATTTCTGGAATTTTCAGTGTTATCATCACTGTCATCCTTGCAGAATTTGCAAAAGATCCTAACTTTCTCTTGTTTTTGCTCATTGCTGGCGTTATAGCTTTGCTGCCTTTGGGATTTTGTCTCTTTGCAGCCTATTACCATTACACGATGCGTGAGGAAGTTCATATCTCCCCTCAACGGCTCATGCTGAAAAAATCTTGGAAATTTGGAAAACGCTCCGAAGAAATTCAAATGGATGAACTGGAAGAATTAGAGCTTGCTACTGTAAATCAATATCAAGCAAAGGGTAGGATGCCCGTAGGAACAGGTGCCAATTTCAATCAGGTATCCCTATTTAACCCAGGCATTGTGGCACGCTCTGATTATAAAGTCATGAACTTTGGGCAAAGTTTAAATCGAAAAGAAGTGGAATGGGTCATGGCAGTGATTGAAAATGCAATAACAAGATAATTTTTATTGCATTGATGCACATAAAGTTCGCAACTTTATTGATTCAACTTGTCGTACGCTCATGTATAATGCGTTCCAGAGATTCATTTCACTCTCATTTCAAATTTGCCGAGGCGCGGGCCTCGGCTTTTTTTTCAAAAAGGAGCAATCATGGAACGCACTCTCCAAATAGATCGCACATTAGCCATGCTAGGGCTGACTTTTGTAAAAGGCTTAGGGCCAGTTTGGATTCGGCGGTTGGTGCAGCATTTCCAAGGCCAGATTGAACAAGCGTGGTCTGCTCCACAAAAGGAATTGCTGGCTGCGTTCGAAGGTAGGGAATACTTGATCCAGGCGATGTCTGGCCTAGACTGGGAAAAAGTAAAGCAAGAGCAGAAACTTGCTCAAGAAAAAAAGATTGTCTTAATCCCTTATGGACATCCTGATTATCCTCATGAATTGGCATATATCTATGACCCACCTGCGTTATTATATCTCCAAGGGAATTGGCTGCCTCAAGACAATCAAGGCATTGCGATTGTCGGAACCAGACACGCTTCGCCGTATGGCATACGTCAAGCCTATCGCTTTGCCAAAGAATTAGCAGAACGTGACATCACAGTCATATCAGGCCTTGCCAGAGGAATAGACATCGCAGCACACAAGGGAGCCTTGGCAGGACATGGGCGAACTATTGCTATTTTAGGAAGTGGTCTGAGCGAAATCTACCCACCTGAGCATGCACGCGAAGCTCAAGAAATCATACAAAATGGGGCCTTGATTTCTGAGTACGCAATCGAGGAACCTCCTATGGCAGGCCATTTCCCAGAAAGAAATCGAATCATCAGTGGCATGGCCTTGGGTGTGATTGTGATCGAAGCTGGCCAAAAAAGCGGTGCATTGATCACAGCACACAGTGCCTTGGATCAAGGACGGGAGGTATTCGCTCTTCCTGGAGAAATCGAACGTCCAGAAACCTTGGGCACTCATCAGCTCATTCAAGAAGGAGCCAAGCTAGTCACTTCTATAGATGATGTGCTCGAAGAAATCCTAGTCTTCCAAGACAAAGTGAACCCTAAGATCAAAGAAGGCGAAGATCCCCAGGCAGCCATGGATGCATTCGTCCAAGCTTTAAGCCCAGAACAACGCCAAATTTGGGAAATTCTAACGCAATATCCACAGCCTATTGATGAAATCGCCAGTAAACTCCCCCAATGGCCGCCTTCCCACGTGAGCAGCACTCTATTGGTCATGGAATTACAAGGCATTGTGAATCTTTTACCAGGCCATCGCTACGCACGGAAATTAGCCACAGCCTAGATTTCCAATTTCAGGTAACATCCACTATAAAGGACGACTTTCTCGAGCGTCATCTTTTTTCATGGAATGTGATATATTTATTACCAAGGAAATTGACCAAAACGGTGGGAATCACCACAACTACAATCGCAATCTTTGGAGATATTACAAGCTGTTCAATCAACAGAAACATGCAAATGCTACGCACACCTAATGAACCTATATTCACTAATAAAAAAGCGATCAGCTTAAATAAGGTCACCTGTTTGTGCTGGAATGTCCACCAATGATTCCAAACATAGCTATTGATCATGCCGCAGCAAAAAGAAATAGTTTGGGCAACAAGGTAACCGATTCCAAAATATAAAAGCAAATAGTAGATTGCCCAATCACAAAAAGTATTGAGTACGCCCACAATGGAGAATTTACTCAATTGAAGTATGGTCTTTTGTGATGGTTGTTGATTCATGGATTCCAACCGTATTGCAAATGACATATAAGGGCCGGCCTTTCACTTCTTCGTAAATACGGCCAACATATTCACCAATGATGCCTAATATAAGCAACGTCACTCCGCTGAAGATTAAGTTGATGGCAATGAGCGATGCCCAGCCTGGCACAGTACTTTGTTGCACCAGGGTTTGCCAAAATACAATGGCTAAATATATGACTCCGCCTAGTGAGAAGAATGCACCCATGAATGTTGCTAGACGTAAGGGTTTAATAGAAAAAGATGTGATGGCATCAAAAGCCAGCTTGATCATTTTGCGTAAGGGATACTTTGTCTCACCCGCGAATCTTTTTTCTCGAATATATTCTACATATGTTTGCTTAAATCCAAGCCAACTGATCAAACCTCGAACATAACGATGTTTTTCGGGCAATCGCCTGAGATAAAGGCATACTTTTCGGTCAATGAGCCGGAAATCGCCTACATCTACGGGTATTTGAATATTGGTCATGCGATTTAGAAAACGATAGAACAGTGCAGCAGTTATTTTTTTGAACCAAGTTTCTCCTTTTCTGTGAATGCGCTTGCCATAGACAACATCATAACCTTGCTTCCATCGCTCCATCATAGGGATCATGGCTTCAGGAGGGTCTTGCAAATCAGCATCAATGACAATCACAGCTTTGCCATTTGCATGGTCAAAGCCTGCTGAAATTGCAATTTGATGGCCAAAGTTACGGGCAAATTCAATCAATTTCACGCAAGAATCTTTTTGACAAATCTGGTGCACTATTTCTGCTGTGCGGTCTTTGCTGCCATCATTGACAAACAAAATTTCGAAAGGTTCATTCAATGGAACCAGCGTATTCACAAGGCGCTGATAGCATTCTTGCACAACTTCTTCTTCGTTAAATAAAGGGACAATGATAGTATATGTTGCTTGCATAAATTTCCTAAAATTATTTTAGACAATATATCACTTGGGTCAATTCAGCAGCGCAAGAAAACATCCAAACACAATTTACTTTTTTGCTGTGTTGCTTTGCAGGATTAGAAGCTAACCGACAGCGTCTGCCTCAATTGGCGGAAGAGAGCAATGTTTTCTTGAGTTGCTGTTCTGGAGTTTCCCAAAAACGTTATAATCAATCAATTATTTTGAACTCCCAGGTTGGATATGATATTGAATCATAGGGATTTCAAGGTCATAATTTTCAAAAGGTCTTTCTAGCGCAGCGCAATTTCGATAAACAATCAACATAGAATCAGGACAAAAAATATTGGAAATAATTGGAATGCGTGTGACTTCTACGAAGGGCTTTGCACGAAGAGCATGGAGCAAGTTTTGCATCACAGGAATATTATCCCAATTATTTTCGACAGCCACGACTGCCCAAGAGATGCCATAACGGCAAAGCATATCGGAAATTTCCTGAGGGGTCACTTCTTTTTTCACAGAAGCCCCAAGTTCTAAGATCACAGAAACCCTCAAGAATAATTTATCTGCTCGAATCACGGTTAAGTCAGAGCGTTGGACATACCCACGAATATTGGCCACAAAAGTCCCATCTCGCATGCCGTGAAATAAGATGCGCGCTTGTGGATCAGCACGTTGGGCGACAAAATGCGCAGCTTTGTTATAACCAGATACAAACGGATTGACAGTGTGAATCATATTTTGGCTTGCAACCCAAAGTGCAAGAGCAAAGGCAAGATAATGCCCATACTTGGGCCAAAGTCGGCAGCAAAATAAAATTGCGGCTAGAGTGACAGGAAAATAGATGGGCAATCCATGCCGTGTTTCTTTTAAAGAAATTATGCTTAAGAAGCAGTAGCCAAGAATAAAATAGGTTGCGTATAGCAATAAATCGGGATTTGCAATGCGGATTCGTTTAATATTCGGCAATGAACCAGATTGCTTAAAATGACTATAAATAAACCGGCATAACGTAAGAATGCAATAGCCTGCTGCGCAAATGACAGTAGCTTTTCCTACAGTATATTGCAAGAGAGATAAATACCAGCTTAAACTTTCCCATGTCCAAACTGGGATGCCAATATCTAGGCGATCTACGATGCTGATCCTATTAAAACTTCCAAATCGCAATTGCAAAAATACTAAAGGAATCAATACCACAAAACTGACCACCAGCGTTGTCCAAACATGCTTGCGCCGAAGCAGCGAAAAACCTTGAGTGCAGAGCAAAAAAATGCCAAATGCTATGATAAAGTAAAAACCTGTTTGCTTTGTATAGAGGCCGCAAGTGCTGCAAAACGCTGTCCAGTATAAATATTTTGGGCTGGATGTGTCGTTGTATTTGAGCAAGTTCCACATAGCCCAAACCATCCATGCCAGCATGGGCATATCCAGCATGAGATGACAATTCCAAAGCAAAGTTTCCGGCGCAAAGCTAAATAAAATGGCTAAAGAGAAAGCGGCCAAAGGATGCATGAGTCTTTTTCCCAAAGCATAAATACCAGCGGCTAAGGCAAAACCAAATACAGCAAGTACGCCAATAGCAGTTGCATGGCTTACGCCGAAAATAGCATAGCCTAGAGCAAGAAAAGCAAAAAAAAGTGGTGGATAAAATAAGATCGTTAGACTAGGATATTGGGCATAATATTGATGTGCCCATGCAACAGGATCATGAAGAGGAAAATCTTTGAATAAATCTAAGACAAATGCGCCATTTAGCATGTTTCTAGGTTCTTCACTTAGCCAAAAAGAGCCGTCTTTGTTGGCTGTGGCGAACATGATCAAAGGAATCAGGAGCAAGAGAGCAAATGCGCCAATGTCATATTGGATCAAAAAAGTTTCTAATTTTTTCATTGGAATTTTTGTAGAAAACCTCCTTAATTCTATGCCCATGCAAGACTAAAATCAATGATCACGGATATGTTACACCAAGCAAATGAGTGACAAGTATCTCCATTTTCCACAACAGAACAACCACTGTTTTCGCAGTGGTTGTTTTGTTGTGATAGATTTGTGAGGATCTTACTTTGATGGAGCCAACTCAATGTCTAGGATGGTAAATTGAGTATCGGTATCTTTGACTTCTACATTGGATACAGTGCGATCTGCATATCCAGGAGCAGTCACTTGTACAGTATAGATACCTTTGGACAAAATTTTATGGTAATCGCCATTGATTGTGCTAGAAACAACTGCTTTTGCGATTTGTGTGACTTTGACTTGAGCACCTGCGATTGGTTTTTTAGTGGCTTGATCACGAATCACTCCATGGATTCCGCGTCTGGCTTGGGCCAAGAACCACAGCAGGGATTCACGATTGTCGTCCCAGTATTTGGATAACGTGGAAGCGTCTGGCCATTTAGTTTGTGAAATCTCAATGGTGAAGTCCATGTCATTGTACCAATAATAATTCCAATCTTGCATCCCTCCATTGACTTCATACCAAGCATAGCCATTGGTGATGCCCTGGCTGAACGAGCTAGAATTATACATAGGTGCATTGAGTTTAGAATAGCCCAGTGCCAAAAATTTCACCATCTGGATATCCGGTACATCTCCTGGCATTGTATCCCAAAGATAATTTGCAACAACTGCCCCACCATGGAAATTCAGAGATAAGCAAAAATTATGTTCGCCTGTGAACTTCATCATATGCTGTACTTCGATGGCTTTGCCATTGGGTGTGTTGACATCTGGTTTTTGAGGGTCTGGAAAATTGCGGTTTAAATCCACCCAATTGGAATTATAGCGGCGTTTATTGGCAGTGCCATCTGGGTTCATATTGGGAACAATCCAGATTTCTAAATCATTCACCAGTGCTGTCAAACGCGGGTCTGTCCCATATCCTTTGAGCAAAAGATCAGCGAGTTTGATGACCATTTCTTGGCCAACGACTTCATCACCATGCATAGTAGATACATACTTCACTTCTGGCTCTGCTTCATCTACTGTCACATTGTCTGAAATCTTCAAGGCCCAAATGGTACGATTATCTACACTTTGTCCTAATGCTTTGACCATAGCAAGATTAGGATATGCAGTTTCAAAAGCTTTCAAATCACTGGTGAGAGTATCGTAGGTGTGATAGGACGCATCAGCAGCATCACGTCCAATTTCGGTTGGTGCTGGTTTGCTTGTATATCCAAGATATTCAATGACTTTGACTTCTTCTGGTGTGGCATAAGCATACACAGTTTTGCCATCAGAATCTGA
This sequence comes from Planctomycetota bacterium, assembly GCA_022710345.1. Classification (GTDB taxonomy): domain Bacteria; phylum Planctomycetota; class Uabimicrobiia; order Uabimicrobiales; family JABWCH01; genus JAKLHB01. The sequence continues at coordinate 366 of JAKLHB010000059.1, read as the reverse complement.
GCAATAGTCCAGATCAATTTCAGCGTTGATTAAACGTTGAATATCGTCGTGAGATTGAATGGAAATCGCCACACGTTCCCTAAATTGGTTTAGGTCTGGCCGATCGTATTGAGCATTTGCATTTGCGATCAGTGCAACCATAACCAATGCAAACAACAAACGAATCATAAAAAGCTCCTTAGAGATAAGAAAATATAAATTTTTTAAAGCAACCAAACAAATTCCACCTAAATGAATTGTAACATAAAAAACAGTCTTTAGCAATAAAAAGACAAAAAACAGTCTTTAGTAGAACTCTCGTATAAGATTGCACTGCAGCAAAGTTCTTTGCCGCGAAGCGGTTTGGGAATAAAGCCTGGGGTTTCT
>JAKLHB010000589.1 GCA_022710345.1 Planctomycetota bacterium | reverse complement strand
AAGGATCGAGACACTATCCAAGAAATTCTCTGGGTGTTTGAGTGTCATAATGTACCCACCAAACATCCACCAAAACAAGGATCGAGACACACCAGCGATGGTTTTATATCATAAAATTCACTTGTACGTACCCACCAAACATCCACCAAAACAAGGATCGAGACAGCTATTTTCAAGTTTATACACCCCCACATCTTCCGCGACGTACCCACCAAACATCCACCAAAACAAGGATCGAGACGACAAATCGCCCACTGAACGTCCAGCCCAGCGGGCAATACGCATCGTACCCACCAAACATCCACCAAAACAAGGATCGAGACAGCTCCTATTGCTGGAAACCGGTATCAGCTTCAATCCGTACCCACCAAACATCCACCAAAACAAGGATCGAGACACCTAACGCACACTCTTTGAGCAATCGGCTCTCTAGTCGTACCCACCAAACATCCACCAAAACAAGGATCGAGACGTTTCCCTATTGATTGCAAACTCGGCCTCAGAGATGTAGTACCCACCAAACATCCACCAAAACAAGGATCGAGACAGGTTCTCCTTCCGTCACTCTTATACTACAGAGAGACATCCTGTACCCACCAAACATCCACCAAAACAAGGATCGAGACAGAGTGGCTCCAGCCATGACATCATAAGAACATGATTGTACCCACCAAACATCCACCAAAACAAGGATCGAGACTTTTAAATACACAACTTGAGTCTGTTGGTCCCCAGACGTACCCACCAAACATCCACCAAAACAAGGATCGAGACAATCGTATGTGATATACGATTTCATCCGAGATTACCGTACCCACCAAACATCCACCAAAACAAGGATCGAGACCATGATTTTCTGGTTCCAAGAGAGCGTCCTCCATACTTGTATCCACCAAACATCCACCAAAGAGGTCTTTCGGTTTATAAAACCGAAAACTTGATTTTACGGCCCTTCCAGAAGAAATGAGTTGAGGATCTATCCAGA
>JAKLHB010000588.1 GCA_022710345.1 Planctomycetota bacterium | reverse complement strand
TTTTCTTCTGCATTTGATTTTTTGGACATGGTTGGTCTCCCTTAGTTGTTGATCATACAAACCATACTACTTACCTCAAGTATACCTCACACCAGAAAAAAGTAAAGAAAATTATCGCCCATTCTCCGTAAAAATAAAATCCCGTAGTTTGTCTGAAACTGGTTGCAACATCTTGATTTTTTTCCTAATTGCATCAAGAAATATGGCCGGGTTTTCGGTTGCCCTACTCACTCTGGCCATGAGAACCACAGATAGACACGGATAAACACAGATCAAATCATTTTTTGACTATCTGTATTGATCCGTATCCATCTGTAGTTTCAAGGAAAGAACCGTCCATCTGTGGTCCCAAGGAAAGAAACGCAGATCAAAAATGCAAAAGATCATGCTTTACGCTAGCGTGGCATACACGTTAAACGAAATATGGCCCGGGTTTTCGGTTGCCCTACTCACGCTGGCCATACAAAGGTATATTCGTCTGCAACGCAGAGCTGGATCGAAATCTACTATGGCATTCTAAAATTTGATTGCTTTTCCGAAATGATGATCATTCTTCATCCATCCAGCGATAGGTTGTCGGATTCCAGAAAATGGAAAATAATCGGATATCTTTCATGATACTTTCTTTTTTGAAGCTTCTCTCTATTTTTGCTACACCCTATATGGTGTCGTAAAAATGAGGCTCATTATATAACCAGTAATTATATACTAGCTATATATAGTACTAAAATATATAGGCTAGCCGACTAAAGTAGGTAAAAGAGTATATAAATAGCGCCTGATGGCTGTAGATACTATATACCAGTACTATATATAGTACCTACAGCCGAGCGAGGCACTGCCTTAATGCAAGTGTGATTTTTTAAAATGTTTAAAGTGTAAAGTAGTAAAAGAGTTAGAGTGTTATGTTAAGGGATGGGCCTCAAAAACCGAAACCCAACAAAGTCGGAGCTACCGGAGTCGTGGTTCCGATTAGCAGCCCGGCAGTACCCGGCATAAAAGTTCCACGAACCACCGCGCAAAACA
>JAKLHB010000587.1 GCA_022710345.1 Planctomycetota bacterium | reverse complement strand
AAGCATTGCCGATTTCCAAACAGTTATTTTTAGAAAAAATCATTGCGCAATTGACGGTGGTGCCATCAATGCCAATATCTATACCCAAGTTAGTTTCAAAAATTGCTTATTTGAAGAAAATATCGCACGCAAGAAAAACGGTGGAGCCATTGTTTTGCTAGGAAAAGAAGGACCAAGCCCAACCAAAGCTACATTCCATCAAGTCACATTCCGACGCAATCAATGCCAGGTTTCAGGCGGCGCATTGAATGCCAATGATTTTACACGCAGCCACTTTGTGGAATGTATTTTTGAAGAAAATCGCTCGCAGACTAAAAATGGTGGCGCTGTCTTGGTACTTGGCCAGGATAGTAAATATCCAAGCGATGCCAGGTTTAGCAAAGTGATCTTTAGAAAAAATTATTGCTTTGGCTCAGGAGGGGCAGTGAACGCCAATATCTTCACCATCAGTATTTTTGAACAATGCCTGTTTGAAAAAAATATAGCCGAAGAAAATGGCGGTGGTATTTTCATTCGAGGATTAAAGCGAATCCCAAACAAAGCAACAGTCCGTGGTTGCCATTTTGTTGGGAACGTAGCAGGTAAAATTGGCGCAGACGTTGCTTTGAATGCAGTCAAAGGAGTCAATGAATTTACTCTGCTCCATGAAAATACAGTGGAAATCCCAGAACCTGATTTCTTGGCCGAAGAATTAGAAGAATCCCAGCCCAAACTCAAAAGCGAAACCCCGAATCTTTTAGACGAGGCAGAATTACAAAGCATCCCCAAAGACTCAGATGCTATGCCAGAAGAAAGTTCTACACCTGAAAAAAAATCAGATATGGACGAACCATAGTGAATCGGTCAATTTACGAAAAAAAGGCTATGTCCGCAACATAGCCTTTTTTTCTGGCATACAGAATATCCTTGCGTGCAACCCGCATAACCAAAAGAGTCAATGCTAGAAAGCCACCAATTATGAAAAAAAGCTATGTCCGCAACATAGCCTTTTTTTCTGGCATACAGAATATCCTTGCGTGCAACCCGCATAACCAAAAGAGTCAA
>JAKLHB010000586.1 GCA_022710345.1 Planctomycetota bacterium | reverse complement strand
TACATGGGGCCGCACGGTGCTTGGCAAAGTGAGGGAAAGTTCTGAACGGAGTGAAGAACATTGACCGAACGACCTTTGTAAACCGCATAAAATAAGGCTTCCAGCGTTGTAAAGCAGAAGACCGCGCAAAAAAATGTATGGCGAACCCAGCACAGCAAGCCAGCCGTAGCAAAAGCTATGACCTTGCAAAAACCATGGCAGCTTTGCTGGCGTGGTTTTTGCCGGGGCATAGCTTTTGCGGCTGGCGTTCGTGGCGAGATATGGGCCGCAAGGTGCTTGGCAGCCGCATAAAATAAAACGTTGTATACTAATACTTAATGCAATAAAGTACAGAATAAAAAGGTGGTAATGTTGATGCTGGTAAAGTACTAATGTTTCCACCATTCCAAGCTTCACTTCTTTCATACCACTTTAATACAACATTTGATTCTATACTCACTGTTGGTGCTAGTATCTGGGCACCAGCATGCCGCAGTCCTATAAGATGCTGCCAATCACCACTATGCCATTTAGCATATACATGAGTATGTTCTTCAGTACCACCTGTTATTTTAGGACTAGAGATACCATATTTTCCCACGCCTAATAAAAATCGGCCTCGTAAATCGGGTGTCGTCGTTCCGACTAACTTTCTTAATTCATCAAATTTTTCTGGTATTTCAGTTCCATCGCAGGGAAGATATCCCTCTGGTATTTGAGCTCCTATAAAACTTATTATAGTCCCAACAGGTGTTTGTGTTTTTGTCAATTGTATTATTTGTTGTGCTTGTTGTTCTACTAATTTTTCTAATTTTTCGAGCCTCTCCAAAACTGTTTGCTTTGATTGTTCTTGCCCATTTGATATTGCTATAACTCCAACTGCCAAAATAAGGAGTATCATTTTATACATTTTTATTTCCCTAGCTTGCTTATTTGCAATCCTTCTGATATTTTGAAAAATATTGTATGCTTAATTGCTTTATCTTATTGAATTGCAACGTTTAACAACCCGTTCAACGGTTGCGAGCGAAGCGAGCAATCCGTTTGCTACGTTATGTTAGACAAGCCAGCGGATGCTG
>JAKLHB010000585.1 GCA_022710345.1 Planctomycetota bacterium | reverse complement strand
GAGTATTGGAAAGCCGTATGCCATGAAAGTGGCCCGTACGGTTTGGGTTAGCATGGGGGCGAGAGCCTTCCATGACTAACATCATACCTACGTTGGCTTGTACGTCATGTACATTCTCTTGCACAGCATCCACGTTGGCTTGTACGTCATGTACATTCTCTTGCAACACATACCTAGTAGAAGAGTTAGAGCGTTATATTAAGGGATGGACCTCAAAACCCGAAACCCAATACTGGAATTGCCACGAGTGTCGTAGTCCCGATTAGCAGCCCGGCAGCCTCTGGCATAATAGGCCCACGAACCACCGCGCAAAACACGGCCGGATGACGACATAATTCCTTGATAATCAATAATTTGCGACGTTGGATAGGCTCCGAAATAATCTTGACACCATTCCCAAACATTGCCGATGGTGTCATAGAGGCCATAATGATTGGGTTGTTTTTGAGCAACTGGATGGGTGCCGACACAGGTGTAGGCATATTGTTTTTCGGGCCAGTCTGAGCTATCATAACCGCCTTCATAGCTGACCCCGCTATTGCCGGCATACCATGCAATGGGGTCCAAGCCAGGGCCATTGCATTGGCCTTTGATCTCGAAATCCCCTGCGTAGGTCATCCGGATCACGCCAGAACGGGCGGCAAATTCCCATTCGGTTTCTGTGGGCAATCTGCCCCCGAGTTTTTGGCAGAACCTCTGACAATTGCCCCAGGAAACTGTCTCCACAGGTGCGGATTGACCTGCTTTTTGAAAATACGATGGGTTGCTGTCCATCACGGCTTTCCATTGGGCCTGAGTCACTTCGGTCTTGCCTAGGTAATAGGGCCGAGTGATCACGGCCAGGTGCTGAATTTCATCGGAGTCCCTGCCAGGTTCGTTCTCTGGGCTGCCCATGAGGAAACGGCCAGGTGGGATCAGGATCATGGCAAGATTCGCACGGCTTGGGTCTATCATGATTTCCAATTTCAGCCTTTTGGCTTTGGCATATCCAACTTGGTACATGCGGGCGTATTTGCCCTGGTCTTGCCAGGATAGATTTCGCCAGGTTGGAGTGCTCATGTCCAGCATGGATTCACCATTGTATTCGTACTTGCATGCATTCCAGATTTCTGGTGGTAATCCATAGATCAATTCCT
>JAKLHB010000584.1 GCA_022710345.1 Planctomycetota bacterium | reverse complement strand
CCGATGAGGAACATTTGGAGGTATGTCTCGGTCCTTGTTTTAGTGGATGTTTGGTGGGTACATAGATAATTGTCTATGAAAGGTCCCTCTGTTTTACGTCTCGGTCCTTGTTTTAGTGGATGTTTGGTGGGTACGAGACTAAAAAAAAGAGCAGAAATCCAAAGATATAGGGTCTCGGTCCTTGTTTTAGTGGATGTTTGGTGGATACTGGGAAAGGGGATTATGCGGAATTTGTGCCCCAACATGTGTCTCGGTCCTTGTTTTAGTGGATGTTTGGTGGGTACGTCCTAGGGCATTCATTGAAATGCCACCTATCAACCTGTCTCGGTCCTTGTTTTAGTGGATGTTTGGTGGGTACTTTTTCCTTGGCCAGAGTCTGACGCAAAGCAATATATGTCTCGGTCCTTGTTTTAGTGGATGTTTGGTGGGTACGCAGCGCAGATAGAAAGCCGCTTGCAAGGGCGGTATCTGTCTCGGTCCTTGTTTTAGTGGATGTTTGGTGGGTACCTGAAGGGAGACTAACTATGGAAACAAGAATTGTTACGAGGGATGTCTCGGTCCTTGTTTTAGTGGATGTTTGGTGGGTACGAAAGGGTTGCCAGAGGGGTCTGGCAACCAAAGTTTGTCTCGGTCCTTGTTTTAGTGGATGTTTGGTGGGTACATCTACTCTGAAGTTCATTGGGAACTCCAGGGGGATTATCTGTCTCGGTCCTTGTTTTAGTGGATGTTTGGTGGGTACTTATCCCTTCTGACAGTTACTATGGATTGAGCCGAAGCTGTCTCGGTCCTTGTTTTAGTGGATGTTTGGTGGGTACGTGAGGTAGTAATCGCAGAAGTCATGGATCAGTGTCGTGTCTCGGTCCTTGTTTTAGTGGATGTTTGGTGGGTACACTAGATTATGATTTCTGAACGTCTTAATCAAGGGTGTCTCGGTCCTTGTTTTAGTGGATGTTTGGTGGGTACTTCACGGCCAAATGTTTTACAATGCAAGTAATATAGAGTCTCGGTCCTTGTTTTAGTGGATGTTTGGTGGGTACATAGATATTCATCGTCTTGTGAGAATGCTAATGGGGTGTCTCGGTCCTTGTTTTAGTGGATGTTTGGTGGGTACTTGATGAGAAGTATGGCTACACATCA
>JAKLHB010000583.1 GCA_022710345.1 Planctomycetota bacterium | reverse complement strand
TTACGCAAGCGCCATAAGGCTGTACCCACCAAACATCCACTAAAACAAGGACCGAGACAATAGTCTCTCAGTTTGAACATACCAGAGAGCGAGAGGTGTACCCACCAAACATCCACTAAAACAAGGACCGAGACACCATCTTTCGGGGTAGCTCCTTTCAGTCTACCCCTGTACCCACCAAACATCCACTAAAACAAGGACCGAGACCTATCACTAGAAACTAATCTAGCGAGTCGCGCAAAGCGTACCCACCAAACATCCACTAAAACAAGGACCGAGACCGAGATTCTTTGCACCACTCCTCTGTGATGGTGTAAAGGGTACCCACCAAACATCCACTAAAACAAGGACCGAGACCTGTATACCGGTACTAAATACCGGTCCATAGCACTGTACCCACCAAACATCCACTAAAACAAGGACCGAGACACCTAGCCTCTGTTTGTAAGACAGAAGACCGAGATTCTGTACCCACCAAACATCCACTAAAACAAGGACCGAGACACCCAAACGGTTAATTCATTACGCAAGCGCCATAAGGCTTAAGTACCCACCAAACATCCACTAAAACAAGGACCGAGACATCAGAGTCTCTGCTTGGAGTTCACGGATGTCTCCAAGTACCCACCAAACATCCACTAAAACAAGGACCGAGACAATTTTTTGGTTTCTGTTCCTTGGTACAAAACAATCTCGGTACCCACCAAACATCCACTAAAACAAGGACCGAGACAGTCTTTTCTTTCTCTTTATCAAAGTCTTTCTCAGACGTACCCACCAAACATCCACTAAAACAAGGACCGAGACAATTCTTTTGTATACCCCTCAGCGTCGGGGGTTTGGAACGTACCCACCAAACATCCACTAAAACAAGGACCGAGACATCCTCAATCTCGCCGTTTTCTATTTTTTGGGCGATTTCTGTACCCACCAAACATCCACTAAAACAAGGACCGAGACAACCATTTTGTTACCCCTATAAATAGAGGTGCGTAACGTACCCACCAAACATCCACTAAAACAAGGACCGAGACAAGGGTCGGGATAATATTCCCCAACAACAGAGGTACCCACCAAACATCCACTAAAACAAGGACCGAGACATATTACTAGATAGATCCTTTTTCCCAATTAGAGGTTAGTACCCACCAAACATCCACTAAAA
>JAKLHB010000582.1 GCA_022710345.1 Planctomycetota bacterium | reverse complement strand
CAAGGACCGAGACTTTTTTTTACGAACAATTTAATGTTCATTGTTTTCCTGTACCCACCAAACATCCACTAAAACAAGGACCGAGACACGACGATTCAATTCATAATCGCTGATGAAGTCTTGCAGTACCCACCAAACATCCACTAAAACAAGGACCGAGACCCTGAAGTCGGGCGGCTTCAGTTTGAGCTTGCGCAACGTACCCACCAAACATCCACTAAAACAAGGACCGAGACAAGAATTCCTCTAAAATAAATAGTGAACGTTGTAGAATGTACCCACCAAACATCCACTAAAACAAGGACCGAGACAGCATTCGCCCCCACGTTAATTACAATGGGTGGAGGAGTACCCACCAAACATCCACTAAAACAAGGACCGAGACGTTTGGTAGGGATGTCGCACGCATCCCTAACGATGTCTTGTACCCACCAAACATCCACTAAAACAAGGACCGAGACACGAACGAGTATGTTTTTGGTTCATCCATATATTAACGTACCCACCAAACATCCACTAAAACAAGGACCGAGACAACCCATTCTCATCGCTCACATCTGGTTCATTTACATGTACCCACCAAACATCCACTAAAACAAGGACCGAGACAGGACAGGCCGGGTATAAACTCCGGCATTTTTTATCTGTACCCACCAAACATCCACTAAAACAAGGACCGAGACATTTTTTTTGTGGGACGTTACTTTTTAAAGCCAGGTACCCACCAAACATCCACTAAAACAAGGACCGAGACACTACACCTTCTCCGAACTTGCTGTCCATGTCGGATGTACCCACCAAACATCCACTAAAACAAGGACCGAGACACCATATTGAGACTCACCAGGCTTTCGCCTGGATTTGTACCCACCAAACATCCACTAAAACAAGGACCGAGACAGTTTGTAATTTACCAGAAAGCTAGAGACTTAAACTAGTACCCACCAAACATCCACTAAAACAAGGACCGAGACGCTGATGTCACTGTCTTCAGTCCTCGCGGTGTTATCAGTACCCACCAAACATCCACTAAAACAAGGACCGAGACATCAGGGTTCATATTAGAAGGGGACGGCTCAACTCTGGGGTACCCACCAAACATCCACTAAAACAAGGACCGAGACAACTAAACTTGACCATTTGATTTCCTCCTGTTTCCAGTACCCACC
>JAKLHB010000581.1 GCA_022710345.1 Planctomycetota bacterium | reverse complement strand
ACATTGTGGGAACACATTCAACCGGCTAGAACCCTCATGTTTAGGGTAGTCTATATGTTTCCATATAGTCAACGTTACCAAGCTTATTTCGGTGATTCGTCTTGTTGGTCTTCCCAATCTATCCTAACCGTGAACAAGTTTTTTAAGGTGCCCGAATTATCACGCCTTTCCTTTTGGGAGTAGGCGACTCTAAATCCGACTACATCCTAGCTCTCCGACCACTTTTCCGTTAGTGGATTGTTGACCGGTAGGAAGTCCTTTGCTGACCTTCTCAGGTCTTCTCACCATATCAGTTTGGGATTCAGTTTTCCTCTTGAATCCCTCAGCTTTTCATCTTAATATTATGCAGCATTAAGACTTATAGCTTTGCGGTTCGCACTCCCAGGCGTTGCCCTGGGCTTGGTATATGCAGCCCTTTCAGGGCCTGCCCAAGTCTGCCCTTTGTTTGCCGGGTCGTTTATTTGCGCAGGTTTGTTCCGATGGAATTCAGCCCAAAAATACAAACCCGAAAATCCAAACCGCCAGAGCGAATCATCGAAGTACCAGCTTCCGATATTTTACCGCGTTTTTTGATTTCTCCACCCGTCAACCCTCTCCACATTCTCATGGCCTAAACATCCCTTATCTTTTTCACATCCACTTCCCATATTTTACCGCGTTTTTTGATTTCTCCACGCACTTCACATTTGCCAAACATGTCCTGCCTTATCTTTTTCACATCCGCTTCCGATATTTTACCGCGTTTTTTGATTTCTCCACGCACTCCACATTCTCATCGCCTAAACATGCCTTTTCTTTTGTCATCCTCTTCCGATATTTTACTGCGTTTTTTGATTTCTCCACGCACTTCACATTTGCCCAAACATGTCCTGCCTTTTCTTTTGCACATCCTCTTCCGATATTTTACTGCGTTTTTTGATTTCTCCACGCACTTCACATTCTCATGGCCTAAACATGCCTTTTCTTTTGCACATCCTCTTCCGATATTTTACTGCGTTTTTTGATTTCTCCACGCACATGGCCAAAACATGCCCCATCTTGCTTATTTTTCCACGCTCTCTTTCCTTATTTTTTCCTTGTCCACAAAAAAACGATGGCCGACCAGGGGGGAAATTTCCCCCTTCAAGAGTGTTTCGCCACGTCTTGTTTATTTTTCCACGCTCTCCTTATTTGGATGCAACAAAGATTTCCTTCCACGTCTTTTTGGATAATTTGGCAGACATCAGGACAGACTTGGGCAGGCCCGCTTTTGGCTTCGCTTTGGGGCTGGGC
>JAKLHB010000580.1 GCA_022710345.1 Planctomycetota bacterium | reverse complement strand
ACATAAAATTATTGGACTCCTGGGGGCAGAGGTAGAAAAATGCTATTCTTTCACTTAGAAGCTGCGGAATGTAGGTTACAGGCATCAGATAATTTCTATTTAAGGAGCAAAATATGTCGGGCAACGTAATTTCGTTAGCCAATCTCAAGGATGTGCTGCAGAAAGCCTCCGTAGGTAATCGCTTGGCAATAGACATAGACGGCAAGCGCCGTGTCATCTGTCAAGTTTTAGATGTAGAGGAAGAAGAGAGCGAACAATCCTATGAAGATTTGGAGCGTATAAAAGAAAAGGAATTAGACGAATTGTTGGCTAAAGTAGGAACGGTGAAGTTACCACCTGATTTTAAACCATTGACCAGGGAGGAAGCCAATGATCGAAAGGATTAAGTGTTTTATTGATAGCAATGTTTGGCTCTACCTTTTTGATCCTACAAGTCTTAAATACAAGGTCGCTCGAAAGCTTATTAAGCGGAACTTTGTCTTTTTGAGCGTTCAGGTGGTAAATGAGGTCGGCAGGAATTTGAAAGACCCCAAGAAGCCTTTTAAATATACGGAAAGCCAATTGAGAGAGGTCATTCGCTATTTATACTCCCCAAGATTCACTTTTGTGGAATTGACAAAAGAAGTGTATTATAAGGCCTCTGAGTTAAGGGAAAAATATGGGTTTGGCTATTATGATGGTATTATTGTCTCTGCGGCATTATTTGGGAAGGTCAAAATTCTGTATTCAGAAGACATGCACGATGATTTAGAGGTAGAAGGTGTCTTGAAAATTGTCAACCCTTTTCAGAAATAAAGGAGGCTTCATGTCCAAATATCAAAGGCCACAAAGCACCCTTTAGGAGGCTTGGAATCAAGTTCGTTCTTGAGATCAAGTTCTTTCTGTAGTTTTTGTACTCCTGCTTCAAGAGAAGCAATCCGATCAAAGAGGCTAGAAATTTTGTAATATATTAGCTAACATAGTGTTAAAAATATCAAATTGATAAGTTCCATTTAGGCCGGGCTGCTTATCGGGGCGACTACGCAGGTGGCGACTTGATTGGGTTGCGGGTTTTGAGGTCCATCCCTTAATATAACACTATAACTCTTTTGCTACTTTAGACTTCAGGCATTTTTAACCATACCGGAAACTTCCTATGGCCAGGGCAACCGAAAACCCTGGCCATATTTTATTTAACGTGTACCGCGCCGAAAACCCTGGCCATATTTCAGCCAAACTGCGTGATTTTATTTTTACGGAGAATGGGCGATAATTTTCTTTACTTTTTTTCTGGTGTGAAGTATACTTGAGGTAAGTATTATG
>JAKLHB010000058.1 GCA_022710345.1 Planctomycetota bacterium | reverse complement strand
AAGCACTTGCATTATGCATTTTTATTGCAAAGATTGTAAAACTTGCTTTCTGTGTTACTACAGAAACCTCTGATTACCAATAACAAAAATTATGTTTTTTGAAATAAAAATCACCATGATGGTGTGCCAAAAGCAAAATGCACTTACTTTTTGCCAGACTTTGGAAAAACGTCTTGGCAATTGGGATTCGGACTTGCTAAAATAAAGCCTCGATTTGTATCATCATATCAAATTTCTTGGGAATTCCATAGGAGAAAATTCATGGGAATTCTTGGCATAACCTTTATTGGTTCTCCGATTGACGCGACGATCATTATAGCATATTTCATTGGAATTGTTATTTTTGGAAGTTTTTTTGGGAAATTTACCAAAAGTACCAAAGATTTTTTCTTTGGTGGACAACGGTTTCCTTGGTGGCTGCTTACTATGTCCTGCGTCGCAACTTTAGTAGGTTCATATAGTTTTATCAAGTATTCAGAAGCTGGCTATCTGTATGGAATGTCTTCATCCATGTCCTACCTCAATGATTGGTTTATCATGCCTTTCTTCATCTTTGGATGGTTGCCAATCATTTATTTTTCAAGAGTGATTTCCATTCCAGAGTATTTTGAACGCAGATTCAATCGTACAGCCCGATTGCTAGCAACCATCTTGATCATGATCTATCTCATTGGTTATATTGGCATTAATTTTTTGACATTAGGCATTGCCCTGAATAAACTTTTGGGCGTTGAACTCTACACTGCTGTCATTGTGATTGCCATTTTAACCGCAATCTATGTAACAGCCGGCGGCCAGACTGCTGTGATCATGACCGATCTTGTGCAAGGGTTTATTTTGCTCACAGCCGGCCTTTTGCTCTTTGTCATAGGTGTCATGCACGTTGGGGGATTCGGTGCTTTTTGGGACAAACTGCCTGTTTCCCACAGGCTGCCTTTTTCTGGATTCCAAGAACCAGGAGCATTCCCAGGCGTTGGAATATTTTGGCAAGATGCCATTGCCAATTCCTTAGCCTTTTATTTTATGAACCAAGGACTGATCATGCGCTTTCTTTCTGCCAAAAGTTTGCATGAAGGGAGAAAAGCCGTACTTGTGATGATCCTTATCTTGATGCCCTTGACTGCAATTGCTGTGAGTAGTATAGGCTGGGTTGGCAAAGCCATGCCGCAAGAAGAAATTTTGCAAATGGAAAAACAGATTGCCTTAGAAGTACAAGAAAAAACAGGTGAAACCATAGCTGTCCCAACTCAACCCAATCCAAAAAATATTTTTGTCACTGTATCCCGAATTATATGCTTACCTGGTGTCTTTGGCTTTATCATGGCAGCTTTGATCGCAGCGTTAATGTCCACTGTGGATACTTTAATCAACGCAGCTTCTGCGATCTTTGTGAATGATATATGGAAAAGTTATATTAAACCAAAGCAATCTGATCAGCATTATCTATTTACAGCAAGATGGTTTAGCGTTGCTGTGGCTATATTAGGTGTGGCACTTGTTCCTATTTTTGCCATGCAGGAAAGCTTATATAAAGCACACGGCATGTTCACAGCAGCCGTAACACCTCCCATGGTCGTTGCTATCCTATTCGGCGCTTTTTGGAAAAGATATAGCGGGCCTGCGGCTGTGTGTACCTTATTTGGCGGCAGCGTTGCCATCATTCTTTCGTTTGTTTTTCCTGGCATCATTGGATATGAAATTGCTGGCATTCCTCTTTTTTCCTGGGGTGTTGGACCAGCAGGCGCGGATTTTATGCGTGCATTCTATGGTCTTGTGATCTGCTTTGGAATTGGATTGATTAGCGCCTATTGCTTCCAACCAGCTTCTTCAGAGCAAACATTGGGCTATGTTTCAAGCAGCATTCATGAAGCAGCAGAGCGATACAAAGGTGGCAAGCTGAACACAGAAACCACGCACGTACGCGTTCAAGGAATCATCCAAATTACACAAATTTCCAATGAAGAAATTAGTTTGTCAAAACGCACTATGCAGGAAATTGGTGCCCAACCAGGCGATCTCTTATATGTGACTGACATACGATGGTGGCTAGGCGGAATTCGATCTAGCCATTTTAAAGCAGCAACTCCACATGAACAAGATGGGCTCATTAGACTCAGTGAACAAGCACTGGATAGAGCCAATCTGCTCCTAGACCGTCCTGTATTTGTAGAAAAAATACTATAAACTAGGGGATAAAGCTATGCGACGCAAACATCAAAAACGTCATAAAATTCTAGCATGGCTCAAAAAGTATTTTTTATTGGAAATCATTGTGACAGGCATTTTGTTCATCATCTATGCGATTATTCTTTTTGTGATGATGAAACGGTTTGGATTATAAACTGCATAAATGAAGCAAGGCAGGTTGCCCCTGCCTTGCCTTTTAGAAAGAATTATGCACCAGTGCTAGGAGTGCCAACCTTAGCATTCCAGTTGATGGTAGCAAATTGACGGTACAGTGTCCAACGATTGCTGACTTCTTCTTGCGCAAGGACCAACAATCTCTTGGCTTCCTCTGGGTTCATCTTGGTCAACATTTTATAACGATTTTCTTGATAGATATAATTTTCCAGAGGCTGTTTAGGTTCTTTGCTATCTAATGTCAATGGTGGAACACCCTTGGCAATGTTATCAGGATTGAACCTGAAGAGTGGCCAATAGCCAGTCTCGACTGCCAGTTTCTGCTGCTGGAATCCCTTGGCTGTGTTAATGCCATGTGCAATGCAATGGCAATACGCAATGATAATGCTGGATCCTTTGTACGCATCTGCTTCAAGGAACGCTTTAACGCATTGGAAATCATTAGCACCCAATGCGACCTTTGCCACATACACATTGCCATAGCTCATCAGCATAAGGCCCAAATCTTTTTTCGGACGCGGCTTTCCTGCTGCAGCAAATTTGGCAACTGCTCCCAGTGGCGTTGATTTTGACATCTGTCCACCTGTGTTGGAATATACTTCAGTGTCCAAAACCAAAAGATTGACCTTGTGTCCAGATGCAAGAACGTGATCCAATCCACCATAGCCAATATCATAAGCCCAGCCATCACCACCAACAACCCATACACTCTTTGCCACAAGCATATCTGCAAGGCTCAATAAGTGTTTGGCTTGCCAACTGGTTTGGCCTTCTAATTTTTTCTTGAGTTCTACCACACGTTCACGTTGTGCTTGGATCCCTGCTTCCGTGCTTTGGTCAGCAGTCAAAATACTCTGGGTTAAAGAATCCCCAATCGTACTTGCCAATCCCTTGAGCAACTCGCATGCAAATTGTTTATGCTTGTCAATGGTCAAACGATAGCCTAGTCCAAATTCAGCATTGTCTTCAAACAAGGAATTGCACCAGGCTGGACCACGTCCATCACTATTTTTGCAATAAGGCGTAGTTGGCAAATTGCCGCCATAGATGGAAGAGCAACCAGTTGCATTGGCAATGATGCAACGATCACCAAATAACTGGGTCATCAACTTAACATACGGGGTTTCGCCACAGCCAGCGCATGCGCCAGAATATTCAAACAAAGGTCGTAACAATTGTGAGCCACGAACAGTGCCAACATTGATTTTGCTGCGATCTGGGTCTGGGAGCGAGAGGAAAAATTCATAATTAACACGTTCGTGTTCTCTGTGCTCCATTTGTGGCCGCATATTGATGGCTTTATTTTTAGGCTCTGTTTTGTCCTTTGCAGGGCAAATTTCTACGCAGCAATGGCAGCCTGTGCAATCTTCTGGTGCCACCTGTACAGTGAATTTCCATCCAGCAGGAAATTCTTTGCCATTGTAATCCACATATTGAAAACTTGCAGGCGCATGTTGCAATTGTGCAGGATCAAAGACTTTGATGCGAATTGCTGCATGTGGACATACAATTGCGCATTTGCCGCATTGGATGCAAACGTGCTTTAACCAAATAGGGATTTCCAAAGCAATGTTGCGTTTTTCATATTGGCTTGTTGCTGTTGGGAACGTACCATCACACGAGAATGCGCTCACAGGTAAATCAGCACCTTCTTGCTGCATGATTTTGCCGAGTACATTTCGCGCATATTCTGGAGCATTTGTCCCAAAAATAGGAGGACGTGAGAATGTGCTTGTCACTTGTTTTGGATATTGGACTTCATGCAGATTAGCTACTGCATTATCCACCGCGCGATAGTTCAATTGCAAAACTGCTTCACCCTTGTCATAATAGGTTTTCTTGATCGCGCCTTTAATCGCATCAATGGCTTCTTGGCGTGGCAGAATATTGGAGATTGCAAAAAAGCAAGTCTGCATAATGGTGTTGATATAGCCGCCCATGTTGCTTTCTTTGGCGACTTTATAGGCATCAATAACGTAGAATTTGAGGCCTTTGGAAATGATGCTTTGTTGCACTTCTCGTGGTAGATGCTCCCACACTTCATTGGCAGCATAAGGGCTGTTGAGCAAGAAAGTAGCGCCTTGTTCTGCATAGCGCAGCATGTCATACTTTTCTAAGAATACCCATTGATGGCATGCAACGAAGTTAGCTTTGTTAATGAGATACGTGGATCGAATTGGATTTTTGCCAAATCTTAGGTGGGATACTGTGATTGCGCCAGCTTTTTTAGAATCATAGACAAAATAACCTTGCGCATAATTTTCAGTCATATCGCCAATGATTTTGATGGAATTTTTATTTGCGCTCACAGTACCATCAGAACCTAGACCATAGAAAAGACCTCTGAAAACTTCAGGTCCTTCTGTGGAAAAGGCATGATCATAATCCAAGCTTGTATGCGACACATCATCCTGAATGCCAACAGTGAAATGATCTTTAGGACTTGGCTTTTTTAATTCTTCAAAGACACTTTTGATCATAGCAGGAGTGAATTCCTTGGAAGATAGACCATATCTACCACCTACAATCACAGGCATCTTTGAGAATTTACCACTCTTTACACCAGCATAAATAGCATTGACAACATCCAGATACAATGGTTCACCAGCACTACCCGGCTCTTTTGTGCGATCTAACACAGCAATTGCTTTTACAGTTGTTGGCAAAACATTGAGCAAATGCTCTACAGAAAATGGACGATAGAGCCTCACTTTGAGCAAGCCTACTTTTTCTTGTCCATGCTTTTGCAAGTATTCTACAGTCTCTTGCACTGCTTCTGATCCAGAGGTCATTAGAACAATGATACGTTCTGCATCTGGTGCACCAAAATAATCAAACAAATGATATTGGCGGCCGATGACTTTTGCAAAACGATCCATAATGCTTTGCACAATCTTAGGGCATGCAGCATAATATGGATTGCAGGTTTCTCGAGCTTGGAAAAAGTGATCTGGATTTTGGGCTGTCCCGCGTAACACAGGATGTTCTGGAGATAGAGCACGTGCTCTATGGGCCATAATATCTTCTTCATCAATCATGGCTCGAATTTGATCATCTTCAATCAGCTCAATTTTTTGAATTTCATGTGAACTGCGGAATCCATCAAAGAAATGAATGAAAGGTATCCTGGATTTTAAGGCTGCAGCTTGAGCAATCAAAGCCATGTCCATAATTTCTTGGACATTATTAGAGGCTAAAAGAGCAAAACCAGTAGCTCGTAAATCCATCACGTCGCTGTGATCACCGAAAATCGAAAGTGCATGAGAGGCCAATGTGCGAGCTGTTACGTGGAACACTGTGGGATGAAGTTCGCCCGCAATTTTATGAGCATTCGGAATCATCAGCAAAAGCCCTTGGGAAGCTGTGAATGTAGTGGTTAATGCACCTGTTTGCAAAGCACCATGCACTGCGCCTGATGCTCCACCTTCACTTTGCAATTCTTCCACGTGGGGCACAGTACCCCAAATGTTGGTCTTGCCTTCTGCAGACCAAGCATCTGCAAATTCACCCATCGGAGATGAAGGGGTGATGGGGTATATGGCAATGACTTCGTTGGTTTTGTGCGCAATGTATGCAGCAGCTTCATTGCCATCAATTGTTACCTTTTGCATTGAAAGAACCTCCACTTGGCAGGATGAATATTCCCGCCTATTAACATCGTGGCAAAAAATATTTTTTGAAAAAATGCTCTATTTTGGAAAATTTTCTGATTCTAATGAATGAATATCTACCGACTGATCGGTTGACAACTCTTTGCAAATCTGCTTGTGCCAATTCAGCAGCACCTCAGAAAACATCCAAAGACAAGTTACATTCTTTGCTGTGTTGCGTTGCCGGCTAAAATAACCAACAGCGTCTGCTGCAATTGGCGAAAGAACGCCATATAATCAGAAAAAATTTCCTCTCATTGTAGGTATTTTTTGGGTGCTGTCAATCATTTTTTTGCATAAATATAAAAGTTTCCTTTTTTATTTTAATGCATTCTAAATACATAAGTTAAAAATTTTTCAAACAGAACATTTTACAAAAAGAATTTGCAAATATTGCCACAAAATGATACTATTCAATGGAAATAATTATCTAACGCACGCCAATATTAGCTCTTAAATAAAAAATGGAGTTATAGTTATGACGAATTCCCCTAAACTTTTAAAATTACTCAAGCTTGAATTGTTCCCCAATGTATTTCAAAGGATTGAAATTGACCAAGATCTATCTATTGGAAGAGAACCAGAAAACCAAATTGTGCTCAAAGACCTGAGCATTTCGGGTCAGCATGCCATGATAGGTCGAGAAGGGGATAAAGTATGGGTAGAGGACTTAGGTTCTACCAATGGTACGTTGGTGAATGACAATATCATCCATAAAAAGTACCTCGAAGATCGAGATGTAATCACAATTGGATATTGCAAGATGCTTTTTTGTATTGAGGAAGAATCAGCAGCTCAAGTAGATGTCAGCCAATTAGCTACTGTCAATGATTGGGAGGATATTTGGTTCACTATCCCATCGCAAGAAGAAAGCATCCAAAAATTTGCAGATTGGATGCATGAAAAAATAGATGGCCTAGAACTCCCACATCTGCAAAATTTCAGCAAAGCAATTGCAGCCGGTTTGAAAAATGCTTATCTACATGGGCATCAAAAAGACAAAGAAAAATTATTACGATGCAGGGTACAAAAGACTGCGGCCCATCTACGAATCACCATCGCGGATCAAGGCAAGGGATTTGATTACGAGAACTACCTTCGTAATCTTTTTATTCAAAACCAAGAAATCAGTACAGGTATTGGCGTGTTGATTAAAGAAGCTGACTCCTTGGAATTTAATCTTTCTGGCAACCAAGTGATTTTAGCAAAGTCTTTGCAACCTGGTGCTGGCAATAAAAATAAAGATCCAAAACGTGGAGATCGTTCAGCCACTGTGAGCAAAAAACGCATGTCTCATTTAACACGACATGTTGCCATTCGCTATTTCCGCAAAATGGTCTTTCAACGGCCATCTTGCTTAAAATTGATCTTCTCTGCCCAGCAACTTCGTATTTTCCCAGAGCATTTGGAAATTAAACCAGCAGGAGTCTTTGGGCCGAGTGTCAACATTGAAATCCGGCCAATTTGCCCTGGTTGTCTGGTGAATCCGCCCATACAGCAAGTGGACATTCTTCATACACCACTCAAAGTTGAATTTTGGATCACTCCTTTGACATTGGCGTATGAAAGCAGCCAAGCATCTATTCAATTTGTGCAAGATGGGAAAATTTTACAAGTACTTAAACTTCCCTCACAGATTGCCAATCCTCAATTGAGCAAACGCATGCTATGGGCAGGATTATGGCTGCCATTACTTTTTATTGCCTTGGATGTTCCTATGTTTTCCATAAATCGTGACTTACCAGGTATACTTCTTCGTTTTATCAGATTCATTGAAAACATGGGTGGTTGGACTATGTTTGGCTTATTGTTGGGCTGCTTGAGCGTATGCTTAGGCATTTTTTTACAAGCTCGTAGTAGGCCCATTCCTTCAGAAGTGATCAATTTGGAAATAGCGGCTAATTAGGAGACAATCGCATGGCTTTAGTTGGAAAACTTGTCGTCATCAAAGGGCCAAACAAAGATGAAAACTGCATCATCCCATTGAATGGAGAAGCTACGATTGGCCGCAATCTCCAATGTTCTATTCCAATTCCTGATATTAAACTTTCTAGGATCCACTGCATTGTTCGACAAATGGGAGATCGCTTTGAAGTTTTAGATAGCAAGAGCATGAATGGCACATTTGTCAACCAACAACCTGTAGATGTAAGTATGACTTTAACATCCGGCGATATTATTGAAGTCGGTGATACATTGATCAAATTTTTATATGAAGAAGAATCAAAAGCTATCACTGAAGAAATTGAAGAAGTTGAAAATATTGATGATATTGACGAAAAAAATTAAATAAATATAAAATAGCGAAATCTGTAGCATTCCAAAAACTGGATTCACTTAGTTTGATATTTCGATTTCGATAAAAAAAGTTAGAAAAAGGCGGCGTTATGCGTGATAAGATTTTTGAAATCATGGAGGGAGAATCCCACTCCATCATCGGACGATTGATCTCTGGCTTTATTTTTACTGTGATTTTGATTTCTTCCATTGCATTTGTCATGGAAACCATGCCTGAATTGCATGAATATATCCATATATTCAAAATTCTTGAATACATTATTGTCGCAATTTTTAGCATCGAATATCTCATCCGCATCAGCACAGCAAGAGGGAGAATGCGCTTTATGGTAAAACCTCTCAATATCATTGATCTTTTAGCTGTGCTTCCTTTTTACCTATCCTTTTTAAGCGTTGACTTGCGCATACTTCGTGTGATCCGTTTAGTGCGCATATTCCGTATTTTCAAGCTTAGCCGATATTCCACATCCTTTGCGATTACCATGCACGCATTCCAAGAGTCTGCCCATGCGTTTGCTGTCTTGCTAGTCCTCATGCTGCTTGTTTTAATCCTTTTTTCTTCCTTCATGTACTTTGCTGAGTCCGATGCACACATCAGCTACTGTGCTTTCCGAGATGCATCCGGCAAGCTATGCCAAGGACAGTGGATTGCCGGTATCCATGATCCTCATGATTTGCGATGCCCACTTTGTCATCAACCCATTACAATGCCCATTGGTAAACCCGAAGTTGCCCAAAATTTCCAAAGCATTCCCAAAACCTTTTGGTGGTGTATTGTCACCATGACTACAGTGGGCTATGGTGATGTTGTGCCACAAACATGGTTTGGCAAAATCCTTGCAGGATTGACTATGATTGCAGGCATCCTTTGCATTGCTTTGCCAACAGGCGTGATGGCCACTACAATTTTATATCTATTTGAAGAAGAAAAGAAGAAACGCGCTCAGGCTAAAATCATTGCAGAAGAAGCCAACGCAAGCTGTCAATGCCAAGACATTCAATGTCCAAATTGCAAGCATCAATTTAAGTGGCCTACTTAAAACAATCCTGATTCTTCAAAAGTCTTTTTCCTTTCTGCTAGCAGATGATGTAGGGGCGGCCAGTCGCCCTTTAGGCCGCCTCAATCATTCAGCTTTGAGTATTCGTGTTGGTTGTAGATATTCCACAAATACAGATTTAAGCAAGGTTTTAGTTTTCCATGCGCCGTCTTGCATGGCTTGGGATTTATATTGAAAATAGACACGTAATTCTAAGGTATCTCCGCTTGCTTGTAAAAGATTGGGGGCGTTCGGGTCTGTGAATTCAAAAATGCCGCCAGGCTGGTTGGTGGGTTTGGTGCTCCAATCTGGTTTACCTTCTATTCGGGCTCGAATCACTGTAGCAATGCTTCTAGGATTTGGATTTCGTTCATTCCAGACAATACGATGCCAGAACGCACCTGGTGCTGTTTTGGAAGCTGCAAAATACGCTGCATTGGGATCATCGAATTTGATGCAACGGTCCCAATAGCGAGCTGGGAAGCTATAGACCAGTCTGCCTGTTTCATGGAATTTAGAAGTAGTTCCAAAAGATCCTCGTAGGGTGCCTTGACTTTGCTCATCTATCGGCATCTTAAGTCCTTGCTCCATTTTACCAGAATAACCTATGATTTCTTGATCGCAATATAAATATCCTTCGCGAGCAAAATCGCTATAATTTTGTAAAGGGATAACACTGGCACTTTTGTTGATGGGTTTTGTGAGTGAACTCACTGGAATGTAAAAAATAGGATAGACCACAATATTAGCCGAAGATGCCCCGCGTCTGGTCTTGCCTAATTCACGTTGTGGATGGATGAGGGTTCTCCTCTGGATGGCTTGATATCCAATGTATTCATCTCCAATTTTGATGATTCCACTATCATCTGGTAATCCTTGATCAGATTGCAGAAGAATATCTTCACTGGATTCTAGCAATATTTTTTCCAAGCGATATGGAGGGACACGGCGTGTTTGCAGCAGTTCTACTTCATCCAGGACGAAGCTTGCACTAGTTTTGCCTTTGGCTTTACCCCAAGCAAGTGCATGAGATTCGAGGGGCAGTTCACTGGATGGAAATTTGAGAATTCTACTTCCTCTGCCAGGCTCGTATGTGTCTTGCACATCTTGCTTCAATGCAGCGTATTTGCCCAATGCCCATGCAACTTCATTGGATTCACGTTGTTTGCCATTTTCATGGATTAGGGTAATTGGGTCATATTTCCCAAGCCAGCCTATTTTGGTGCGAAATACAGGCATGACTTTTGATCCATAACGATGTTGGCTAGTGTAGGTGTAGGCTCTGGGACGAAAATGAGTCGCGTATTTTTTTCCGTTTTGCACATCTTGCACCCATCTTCGAGTGAGTTCATCGCCAATCTCTGTGCTCAGAATAAAGACATTGTCAATTTCCTTGCTTTCATACTGAATCCATTCTTGATCAATTTGAAGAAAGCCTTTATCTTCGTATAAACTTGCATTTTTGACAGAAATCGAAAGTGGGAAAATATAGGTATCATAAGCTGGAAAACTATGGGGAGAGGTATTATATTTACCACGCTCGCAGTCTAGAAAATTATCTGACGAGGTATTGCCATATCGCACAATTTCCTTGGTCAATTGGCTTGTGAGTGGATCAATATGTGCGATTAAGATCACACCACGTGTGCCAAAGTGGGTTGTATTTGCTTTAATGCTGCTGCTGCTTTCAATCAAAGGCACCATCAATTTGCTAAAAAGCCCTCCTGCCTCTGGCAATTCTTGTGCAAGCTCTGTAGCCGGGAAAATTCGGGTATCCAAAGCATCAGAATAGCCAAACTCAGCCACACAAGCACCGCGAGGATGCCTGGCCGCGCTTGTGCCACGCGCTCCTCTGCGCATTTCATTGAGAGAATACCCAGGATAGTTTTCTCTCACAATCAAGGTATTTCCAATGATGTTGCTGTATTCAATGGCTTCATCTCCGATTTGCACCACGCCTTGAATATCTAAGCCGCTCGCATCATTTAACACAACTTGGTTGCTGTTTGGGCCAAGCTCTTGGGCAAGCCAAGATTTATTTCGCATTTCGCGGTTGCGGTAGCAAAATTCACCTTTAGGCATGCCATCTACCCATAAATCTAAGCCACCTGGGCTAGTGCTATGCCATGCTACACGAATATGATACCATATATCTGCTTCCAAAGGTATATCAGCCCAGATTTCGGCAGCCTTTTGATCTAATGTACCATCGCAGACTTGAAAAATCAATTCTCCCCGATCATAGAACAAAATCATGCGATCTTGCCATTCTTCCCTGCCCATAAGGAAAAGCACATACGAGGCGCGATCCTTGGTAGGGCAGAACCAAAAGCTCAAGCTTCCTGGAGCGATTTCTTGAGTAGGCTTTTCCAAGGTGATTTGAGGTGGACCTGGATCACCGTCTGGGCATAATACGCCTTCGTATGTTTCATTCCAAGGCAAATATTGTTGATGCTTCATGCCTTCGGGGATTGCAGGATACATTGGAATCGTATCTAAAGAAAGCCCAGTGTCCGGGAAAGACGGGTCATTTGCAGGATAAAGATTAGGTTGGCCTGGGAAATTGGGCCAGGTAATCACTCGATATCCACCGACTCTGTTGAGATACCCGGCAAAATCTTTTTGACTCTCTATGCGAAAGCGTTGCATGCCATTGGGTGCGACTTGTACAATTTTAGTAATCCGAGCTTGTGCCAGGGGAACAGCAGAGTCATTGCCAATCACGGCTGCAGCAGAAATTGTGTAGGTATCCCAATTTCGATAATCATACGGGGCAAATAACGGATCTATTGGCTGATAACCTTGCAATGCTGGAGGAATTTGAATCCCAGCAAATCTGCTACGGACTATCGGGCATTGAGCCGAAGCTAAAATAGCTGCCAGTTCGCCATTGGTAAGGCCAGGGCGATTGCTTTGATCTTTAACACCTGTGGCATTCATTTGTCTTTGAACTGTTTCCAAAAATTTTCCCAAGTCTGCTATGCTCTTTAAAAATCCACCTTGTTCTCGAAGTCCCAGAATAGAACTTGTTAAAAGATCCGCTTGCTTAGCATCCACCCAATTCTGCTCTGACGTACGAATTCCTTTGAGCAATGCATAGATAACGCGAGGATGTGCGCTATTGATATTGATAGGATGCAATTGCAGAATGCTGATCTGAGCAAGGTCTTTATGAAATTCTTCAGTTACCTTTGTGTCGAGAACAATTGTATCTTGCTGTACTTGAAGCACCATAGCGCATACTTCACGTTCTTGCTCTTGGATGCGCACTGTAAGCCCAGGCTGGAAAATGCTTGGGTCTTGCACCAATACCTTTTCTTTGCTATCTTTGGAGGATTTCCCAAGATCATTGCGAATGGGCTGACTATGTACCCATTGAATATCATGAAGCGAATAAACTGTCAAAAACGGTCTAAGGCGATCCATCAAAGCAGGCTCTATGGCATGCATACCATAATTTGCAATGCGTTTAATTTCATCCACTGTTCGGAATGGGTGATATTTGCCTTCGGTGTAGGAAATTCTATTCCTGCAAATTCGATACGCCTTTGCAGGGATAATTAAAGTTCCGGGATGTAATGTTTGGGCTTCCAAAAATCTTGGAGAATCAGAATACATCCCACGCCGGCATTCTAAAAAAGCATTGGACTGCGTACGTTCGTAGGAAATCAATTCTCCATTAGCCCACAATAACCCACTCGTTGGAGGGAATAAGGCGGTGCTATCCACAAAAATAGTGGCCTGACTTGGGTTAGCTTGCTCTGCAACAATCGCTGAGCCCATTAAATTGCCCAAAAGCCAAGGGGTTGCTGAATTGACATTGACTTTGCCTTGTTCATCTTGAACATCCGCTGACCAAATTTGCCCGCGTGGATCATTGGTTTTATGGCCTGGTATATCCAAGGAAATCTCATATTCAGTAAGAATATCGTAGTCTGGGGTTTTATACAAGGCTGGTTGCTCTACATACCTTTCTTGATGGTCTGATGTGCGTGTGAGTTGGGCTATGGAATATTCTAATGCACCCTGAGCTGCCAATTTTGCCTGAGTTTGAAGAAGATTATTGCGAGAACTTCGATAGCTACTGCTCATGGATGCAGAAAAAGGAATGGCCAATAGCACCAACATAGTCAGTACCACAAGTACCAAAATTAGCGCAATACCTGATGGTTTCAATTTTTTGGCGCGTTGTTTTGCAAAATGCGTCTGAAAGAAACAATCAATCCCCTTCACCCTTTTGATGGGAGGATATCTCAATCTCATAGAAATCCTTTCTATGTTTCAAAAGCATTGGAATAATCATAATCAATCTTATATTTTTGCTCCAAGGCACGAATTTTTTGTGCATATTTTTCATAGATTTCTTGGAGTGTGATGGTACAAAATTGGGTACGGCAACCTAACGGCCGTATGGCATGGATGTGGCAAAGTGTTTGATTTTGTCCGCTGCACACTCCATGGCATAATTCTAAACCTTTTCCACAGATAAATTCAAGATGAATTCTTTCCAATGCATAGATATACAACCGCATTCCATTGCGGTCGAAATTGCAACACCCACCGCATTGTTGGCATTGGGCAGATGCTGCGGCAATTTCTCGATCTGCTGCAGCATAGATTTGCCGCAATTCCTCAAAAGCCGATAAAAAACATTTGGATTGGTCCACAAATACCTTTGCTCAATAAAGTAAATCAAAAATAAAACATGGGCGCTTGGAACGCCCATGCTTGATGTTTGACTAATTCCCGATGTATTTTACCTCTAGGGTGTTCTTTTGCAATTCTACAACTTCTAAAGGCAGGCCAGGGATGGATTCCATATGTTCTGCGAGTTCCTCAGCATTGAGTTTGGATTTCACTCTGAGTTCAAGCCTACTATTGCGATAATGCACGACTTGGAAAGAAGTGATCAGGTCAGGAAGATTTCCTAATGTTTCGAGTACTTTTTTACGCATGGCAAATTTGACATTGGAAATTACCAGGGTCATTTCTGTGCCTTCTTGCACATCCTTGATCCAAGATTTCAAAAGATCAACTGCGAGCAATTGAATGTATTTCTCTCCAACGATTTCTTTGAACCCGGCTTTTCCAGCAGTTTCTCTCGAGAAAACCATGCTGTTGCGTTGGGTTGTGTAATTTTGTGCTACAACGCCAACAACTTGGGCATTGTCTGTATTGATGATTTTGACTTTGAAATTGTAACCATGCAGGATCATCTGCATGCCATAATTGTCCAGATAATTGGAAAACATGCCTTCCAAAGAGCCGATCACTAGTAGATCTGCGCCGCGTTTGGATACTATGGCAGTCACTCCAGATGGATTTTGATCAATTTCGTACAATTGTTTTTGCAATTGTTTGGTGTCTTCTGCTAATTGACGATCAATCACACTAAAGCCTAAACTTTTGAATTTATTCATCAATTCATATTCGCCGCTGGATTGTGGAATTTCTTGACCATCCAAGGTTTCTCGAATGCAAAACATCACAGTGGGATGCCCCTTTTGTTGCAGAATGATCTTCATTTGGGCCCATTGTTTATCTGCGTCTTTAGTTACTGTGGCACGAACTTTGACCACATAGCCCATGGAACCTTTGGTGCTAGAAAGCACTTCATAGCCAGTGACAAGGCCAAAACTTTCTGAAACTAGCGTATCTTTTAATGCGACAAAATCTTGTACCACGGTTTCAGAGAAAATTCGAACACCACAGCCTTGTTCTACTGCATTGCGCAATGCATCATTTCTGGCTTGTAGCTCAGTGAGTCCATTTCCTGTGGCTTCTACAACTACATTTTGAGCAACAGAGAGTGCAGCAAAAGCAAAAAATATTGCAATCACAAAAAAAGTTTTCATGACATATAGCGGCTGGATTTTTTAAAGCCAGTCGCCCTCCTTAGGTTTAGAGATTAGAAAAAACATGGTTTTTGTATATTTTGTAACAAAAACAGAGCAAAAGGCAAGTTTATTCTTTTTTCTTGCCAAATTCTGGATGTTTTTGCCAAAGTTCCAAAGCAGCATCTCGATGAACAAGAATGTTCATCATTTTTAGTTTTACATAGTCTTCATGATAGAAATAATAGCCCTTTGGCTCTATATTCCTTGAACCTGATCCAGAATCCTTGATTAAATACCAATCCTTGCCTTCGCATTCAGACCAGCCCACGCAATGAATGCCATGATCATCTGTGGTGGCTTGAGTAAAAAATCGAAAAGTGCGCGCATTTTCATCAATCGCATTCGATGGTATATCAAAACTTGGCACAATGGCTACCTTTGCGCCAGAATCATACCCTGGTTCTGAGACATCACCACCTAAGACAACAGTAAATCCATTGCGCACAGAATATTTCATCACTTTCATAAATTCATCCAAGGGCACATTGAAAGAATCAGCTCCATGCCACCAGTTATCTGGCACAGGATATTCCACTAGAGTGTAATAAGGATGATTCATCAAAGAGATTAATTCCAAGTATTCATCCAAATGAATCGGCAAACTGGCCAAATATTCTTGAGGAGTAAGAGTCTTTCCATCCACAACCACTGTTGTTGGGGGTTTGCCAATATAATGATGCAGAATGGCTTGGATGGTTTCTAACACTTGCTCTTCGTTCCACAGATTAGCAGCTTTTACGGATTCCAAATATTTTTTCATTTCCACAAACATCGGATCATGGTTGATGAATGGCTGTCCTGGTTTCATGCCAGGATAGGCTTCTGCTGGCACGATGCCGTATTTGCTCCATATACGACGAAGAGAGCTAGATTGCGCGCCTTGATCAAAGACTGAATTGCCCCGTTCTTGAACAAAACGGCGTGCTTTTTCCACAGTTTCCCAATATACCGTATACATCTCAGACAGTTTGACTTGCTTTCCACTTAAGCGGAAAATTTCAGATTCATAAAAAGAAGTCGTTGAAAAAGCCCAACAAGTTCCACTATTGCCCTGAGAAATTGTTGGATTATGCCACATTTGAGTATAGAGCGCCATATCTGTCGGATATTTTTTCCCCGTGAAATCCACACGGAATGGTTTATCGCTGGCTTCTGTTTTTTTCTCAAATTTTTCAATTTCCTCAACAATATGTTGGAAATATGGATTTGGATATGCGCGATAAATGCCCTGGTCTTGGCTGTATAAATTGGGGACTAAAATAGCTAAGACCATGACTAAGCATAGAATACGCATGATATTTTCCTTTCTTTAATGATTTTAGTAAATTAAAATCTTAAAAAGATATAAAAATAAGAGAAATGCTGTTGCTCATTGTGGAATTGCTCCTTTGGATCAGAGACTGATTCTACCATTGCCTCTAGGATTTGGCAAGCATAAAGATTTGATGAAATTTTTTGAATGCTGGACATTCATCACCAAATCTTGGGCTGAAACCCAGGAGAATTGCGAATGATCACTGTATCTTGCGCCTGACCTAGGACATACAAGCCATTGCGGAATGCAAATTTGTCTGATTCACCCGTGATTTCAATTCCAGCCACAGCTCCTATGATTTTGCAGTCACGATCTTTTGGAAAAAATTCTTTGAACAATGGGATAGTCTCCAGGTGTTCACGCACATCATCCACGCTCAATGTGCTTTTGACTTCCACAAGCACAATGTAGTCATCATTCCGACCAACCAGGTCAATTTCTATGTGACGGTTGCCTTTCTTGCCTCTCACTCGTTGCGCAACAGTATGAATGGGAATGTCAATATCTTGAAAGGCTTTGGGAATCCCTGGGGCAAGTACGTATTCCAAAAACCTGCCCCATTTATCTGTTAGCTTGCCGACGTTTTCTTTCAACCCTTCGTAGCTTTTTTGCATGGATGCTATGAATTCTGCATGACGGCGGTCGTATTCTTCTTGTCGCTTTTTATCTTCTTCTTGTCGCTTTTTATCTTCTTCTTGTCGCTTTTTATCTTCTTCTTGTCGCTTTTTTTCTTCCTGTTCGAATCTTTTCTGATTTTCTTCCTGGTATTTTTGGAATCGCTTTTCTGATTCTCTGAATAGCGCCCAAATTTCTGCAATCGCTTTTTCAGTTTCTGTCATAATGATCTCCTTTGCAATGTACAATCATAGTCGCCGATGTATGATCAGCGCACAATCACGGCTTTCGGCTGCATGGAAACATGGTTGGCAAAATTTGCTTCTGCACGCTGCAAGCCCCACTGGATCCAAATCCGGTGTGTATTTGGGCAAAGATAGTCCTTGGCTGGGCTTAGAATAATTCCGTCAAGATAGCTATTTCTTTGAAAAGTAAGGCTTTTGCTTTGATCAAGCCAAATACCTTGTTGGATATGATAAGCAGATACTGTGATATTTTGTTGGCTTGGAAATCCTGGCCTGAGATGAAAATCTATCCGGATGCTCTCAGGCATACGAGTTCCTATATATGGATGAGGGATATAAATTTCCCAGCATTTAGCCTCATTTTCCCATAAAGAAAAATGATCTGGCGAAAATTTCTTCATGAGCTGCCAATTTCTTTGAGCATCCATTTCCAATGCTTGCCATTGCCAGCTTTTGGATTGGCCTTTGCTGCCAGCGCTAATCTCAGCATCATCAATCTCGATCATGGAAAATGTGAAATGATATATAGTCGAATGCTTTTTGAATCCGCTATATTGAAG
>JAKLHB010000579.1 GCA_022710345.1 Planctomycetota bacterium | reverse complement strand
CATAGGTCCCCAAGGTTTCAGTGCGTTTCAATTCTGCAGGGTCCTCTGGATAAAAGAGCGTGTATTTGAGGGCACGGACTGTGACCACAATGGTCGGCTCTTTGTTGACAAAGACCATGTTGGAATCATGGTTCCATTCGAGCAAATCCATGCGTTCTAAATGGAATACCATCCTGGCGATCAGAGGAATGGGACGTTTCATGTAAGCAATGAGTTCTTTGACCGACACCCAGGTATCCTTGTGTTTGACCAGGAAATCCAGGATTTTGTAAACATTTTGCCCCAAGCCCACAATTTTGGGATATGACCGCCAATTTCGGATCAGGTACCAATGCCAAAATTCATAAATCGCACCGCCAAGCTCTGTGCATTCAAAGAGATACGCTTCTTCGAGTCCTTTTAAGCTCGAGAAATCTTTTGCTTTTTGATATTTATCAGAGTATGCTGGATTAGGATATAACACAGCTTGAATAAAGTATGGATTTCCATCCACTCGCTTATATAACTCCTCCTCAATCTCAGGGAATACTTTGATGTTGAGTGCTTTGATGGTACGACGCACAAGCTCTTTGCTTTCTGCTTTTACTAGAGCACGAAAGCGGACTTTATCCACCCTGTATTCAATGGCAGGAGGCAGAGCTTTTTCCATTCGAGTGGTCAATCCAGAGCCGCTGAGCAGAAGAAATATATCTTCCTCGCAGTGATACTTGCACAACATGGGAATGCAATTATATGGTTTTCCATCTTGATCTAAAAACGAGCGTCCGATTTCCTGGTATTCGTCCAGAATGACCACTGGAGAAAGATCAAAATAAAAACGCATTTGCAAAGTCACATCAATCGAACGTTGAACCATAGTGTAAAGTGGTAGGGAAATACCGTCTTCATACCAAGAACGAATTGCATTATGAATTGGTTCATAATACCGCTGTTTTTGTTCTAATGGTAAAGTTTCTAAAGAATTCAACAAAATTTCTAAGTCTTTGTTGTTCGCTAATAATTTGTCTTGGATTAAAAATGCAAGAGCCTGACTTAAAAAAGTGATCATCATTTCTTCGGCCAGTTTAAGCACAGTTTTTCGAGTGTTGTCTTTTTCATCAAGGTTGTTCAAAGAAAAGAAAAATGGAATTACTTCATTGGATCTTGAGAAGAGATAGTCATAGTAACGTTTTACAAATGTAGTCTTGCCCATTTTACGCATGCCAATCAGAGCTGTGTGCCTTGCTCTGGCACGCTGAGCCTGCATTGCTTCAAACAAAAATTTCCTGCCAACAAAAGTGAATGACGGAACTTCTTGGGTAGATTTGCGAGACAAGATATACGGAATATCATCATCCCAACTAGTGATTTTTTGGGGATGTGGAATTGTAGGACGTTGGGTACGTAACTGCATGGCCTTACT
>JAKLHB010000578.1 GCA_022710345.1 Planctomycetota bacterium | reverse complement strand
AACGACAGATAATCTAAATATTTTTATATCATGTAGTTAAAAATAGTGCGTTATTTTCAATCTTATACGAGAGTTCTCCAATATGCCTGACTTGATGTGCACGTATTGGGCTTCTTTTGTCTATTTTAAGGAAGATTTATGAAAAAGCTGATTTTTCTTGCTCTGATTTTTCCACTATGGATCAATGCAGTGACCATCAACTTTGAAAATTTGACGAGCGGGACATTGGTCACGAATCAATATCAATCGCAGGGAGTCATTTTTTCGAGCAACTACTATTATCCAGTACATGATGGAAAAATTGGAGATGTCAGAATTCCTGATTATGGAGTCTATGATTTTGGCGGTGCCGGACCAATGTCTTTGTGTTACGGTGGTGTGGGAAGCATTTTAGGAATTAAGTTTGTGCTGGCGAACGGCACAAATGCTATCACAAACTCTGTCCAATTTCGGATTGGTGATGGTGATAGCGCATCCGAAACATTTCGGGTCTCATTTTTTGATGTGAATAACATCCTGCTTTCCCAAAATACGTACACAACTTATTCTGGCTCTGTCAATGGCGGAGTGACATTAAGCTTTACAAACCCTAATATCCATCGAATCGAGATCGCTGGTACAGGTTCTGGCAGTGGTGGGTCCATAGATGACCTGATCTTCAACACCACTCAAGCCATCCCTGAGCCAGGAACTTGCCTCTTGCTTTTGATTGGGTTAGCGGTATACTTAAAAAGTCTTTCTAAAAGATAATCATTGAGTATCTCTGATATTTTATCAGAAAGGTTTATGAATCATGAAATCGTTGTTTATTTTTGTATTGATTTTGGGAATGCTGCAAGGGATTGCAGCGCAAAAATGCGAAGTGCTCTTTCAACTGCCTTATGGTGATGGCAATGGCCAATTAGGGCTGCAAGCATTGCAGCTTGGGAATCAGTCCCACGAAGAAGGCTATTTTACTTTGCGATATGGCCCAGAAGCAATTGCTGTATGGAAAAATCAAATCGTGTTTATCCTCGACAAAGTGAATCATCGAGTGGCAGTTTTGGATATTACTGGAAAATGGCTTAGTGCGTTCCCAGTTGCATCTGAAATTCAAGGGCTCGCTGTGTCTGAGGACAAAGTTTTAGCTGGTTTTTCACCGGCTGATAAATGGGCAACCGTGATTTATCCAAAAGAGAGCGACACTCGTTTATATGCGCCAGCTTCTTTTGCTGCATTGAGCGAAGTTTGGTGGCAAGATGGCAGCCTTTGGGGCCGATATGGCTGGCAAAGTGCCAGGCTCGAAGCATCCGAAAGCTTAGCCGTGGAATCCAATGCTTCTATTCCTCAAGTCATGCCTCTCTCTGATACAGAGCTTGCCCTTGTTTCTTCCGAATCTCGTGCATCCTCTCCAGTGATCCAATTGCCAGGCCCTATCACCAATGCATATCGCACTGGCAGCACTTTGCCAA
>JAKLHB010000577.1 GCA_022710345.1 Planctomycetota bacterium | reverse complement strand
TTATTTTGATTGGTACAGCTTCAGGAGATTTTTTTAGTATATTCTAGCACAATGAGTTAGAATTTCCGAAAATCCACGTAAAACAAGGATCGAGACAACCCGTAGTGGGTCGCAGTCTATTGGGAATTGCTTCCCGTACCCACCAAACATCCAGTAAAACAAGGATCGAGACATGCACAGTATCCCAATATTCCATCTTAGTTCTCCCCAATCCCCTACTTTTGTACCCACCAAACATCCAGTAAAACAAGGATCGAGACACTTGCTCTCTAGCCTGACCCGTTCCCACTCATAGGTACCCACCAAACATCCAGTAAAACAAGGATCGAGACTTAATATCGGTCTTTTGTGCGTCCTTAGGTCGCGTACCCACCAAACATCCAGTAAAACAAGGATCGAGACACCTTGTTCTTGGGCCTTTTCGGCCAGAGTTTCAAAAGTACCCACCAAACATCCAGCAAAACAAGGATCGAGACAAAATCTCCATGATTTTCCCCCAATCCCCTGCTTACGCAGTGTACCCACCAAACATCCAGTAAAACAAGGATCGAGACAGATCCTTGTCTGGAGAAGTCGCATACAGCGACTTCGCCCAGTACCCACCAAACATCCAGTAAAACAAGGATCGAGACATCCCCATTGTTAGTGTATGGAGGATGAAATATACGTACCCACCAAACATCCAGTAAAACAAGGATCGAGACTTTGTACAATACTAGGCCAACGCCTAGTAATGACAAACGTACCCACCAAACATCCAGTAAAACAAGGATCGAGACAACCGTTACATATCTTTTCATTTTCTTCTCCCCTATCCCTCAGAGTACCCACCAAACATCCAGTAAAACAAGGATCGAGACATCCCCATCTCATTTCGGCCAAAGATTCTTTTTCTATAAGGTACCCACCAAACATCCAGTAAAACAAGGATCGAGACAGTATAACATTTTTTGGGTACAATTCTTCTGGCTGGACGTATGGCCGTACCCACCAAACATCCAGTAAAACAAGGATCGAGACAAAAGGTGTATTGTTTGTTAAGCTATCCCCTAGAAACGTACCCACCAAACATCCAGTAAAACAAGGATCGAGACAAGGTGTATTGTTTGTTAAGCTATCCCCTAGAAACTCTCGTACCCACCAAACATCCAGTAAAACAAGGATCGAGACGAGTGTTACCCTCGCGAGTAACGCTCTCAACGGCGTATGTACCCACCAAACATCCAGTAAAACAAGGATCGAGACACTAAGCTCATATTCTTTTTCCACTCAATCCGAGTGGGGTGTACCCACCAAACATCCAGTAAAACAAGGATCGAGACAACACTTCGGCGGGGATCATTTCTTTATATTTGCGTCCCCATGTACCCACCAAACATCCAGTAAAACAAGGATCGAGACAGACAGCGAATAGCCTAGGTCAGGTTAATTAAAAGTACCCACCAAACATCCAGTAAAACAAGGATCGAGACAAGGCATTCTT
>JAKLHB010000576.1 GCA_022710345.1 Planctomycetota bacterium | reverse complement strand
AAACACTTGCATTTCGAAATTTTGATCTCATGCACGTGCCATCCTATTTTTGGCTGGTTACGGAAACGTCTGATAAGTATGACCAAAAAATAAACGATCTGTGTAAAAAATTGTAGGCAAAAATCTCATTTGAAAATGAGCTTAACTCAATGACTCTTTAGCGTTACAATCAATCCAGATTGTTTATTGCCAAACAAAATAAAAAATTTTTGAAGAAAATTTTATTTTTTCCAAAATCACCCAGAAAAATATTTCATAATTGCTATAGTGAAACAAATGATCTCTTTGGAATGTCCACTAAGATCATAATATTGAATAACTTAAAGGAGAATTATACCATGAAAAAAATCACAATTCTATTTCTAGCTTTCATCATTGGTTGTAGTTTTGTAGCCGCACAGTGCTGCAAAGGTGAAGAAAAAGCAGAACCTCAAGCACCACAATGCACTTGCAAAGATTGCCCATGCCAAAAAGATGGCAAATGCACTTGCCCAGAAGGTAAATGCCAGTGTGAAGGCTGTGCTTGCAAAGAAAAATGCGAAAAGAAATGCGATAAAGAAGCATGCAAAGATGGTTGCAAATGCGAAAAGAAATGCGATAAAGAAGCATGCAAAGATGGTTGCAAATGCGAAAAGAAATGCGACAAAGATCAGCCTAAGGAAGAACCTAAAGAAGCCGGCGAGAAGCCTGCCGACAAATAGTTTTAGCCTAGTGTAGAGTCAAAAAAAATGCTCAGGTAAAAACCTGGGCATTTTTTGTTTTAAACTACGCTTCAAAATATGTTAAAATGGCCTGAAAGTTTTTGGACAACTCCACAATGCCACTCCACAAAACATTGCTCTCTTTCGCTAATTGCAGCAGATGCTGCCGATTACTTTCTAGCTTGAAAAGCATAGAACTCTCGTATAAGATTGCACTGCAGCAAAGTTTTTTGCCGCGAAGCGGCTTGGGGTTTCTAACCGGTTTCTAACCCAGGTTATGTCGGCTCTTATCGTGTCCTGACGGGACACAGGAAAACGTAGTTTCTGGAGCGCTGCTGAATTGGCATAGGCTGGTTTTGCAAAAAGTTGTAAAGAGTTGTCAACATAATGGTGGGTACTAAAAATCCATGATCGGGTCGAAAACATCGGAAAGGAATGCTGTGAAACAATCCTATCCATGGGAGATGCAAAATAAATTTGATTCTGATTTGCCCTGGCGCTATGATTTCGAAACCATAGCCCAAAAAGTACAGTATCTGCAAGAACCCTGGCTTTTGCAATATCAAAAACCGCGTATCCTGGTGACAGGTGCATCTGGGTGGTTGGGTCATCATACGGTGCATCTATTGGCTCAGCACATAGGATTAGGAGATATTATGGCTGTGGATCAGACCGACAAGCCAGAATATCTTAATTTACCAGGGTTTCAGCAAATTCAATATACTAGATATTTTCATAGAAAAGAGCTAGCGCGAATGGTGGTTGATTGGTGCCCTCAGATTATA
>JAKLHB010000575.1 GCA_022710345.1 Planctomycetota bacterium | reverse complement strand
ATTCAATGCCCAGGGCGAATTTATCTTGGCCTGGGGTGAACGTGGCAATTTGCCTGGCCAATTTGAACGGCCTATGGCATTGGCCATCACCCCTCAGGGCAATGTGCTGGTGGCTGATGCCTGCAATCATCGAATTCAGCAGTTTTCAGATCAAGGTCAACTGCTAGAGTGCTGGGGTGAGCCTGGCACTGGACGAGGCAAGCTTTCGTATCCTTATGGAATATGCTGTGATGAAATGGGAAATATCTATGTTAGTGAATTTGGCAACAATCGCATTCAAAAGTTTAATGCACAAGGAAAATCGCTGGGTGCGTTTGGAATGCCAGGTAGTCAACCTGGAATGTTTGCCAATCCTTGGGATTTGGACATTGGCCATGATGGCACATTATACATTGCAGATGCACTCAATCATCGCATTCAATGCGTCCATCGCACTATCTTTGATTAAGGCAATCTTTATGACAATGGCAATTGATGGCAGTCGGCTTCTTGGTGCATGGGCCAAATGACAATCTTTTGCAGTAGCTCCGGTGGACATTTGTTCATGATATTTTTTTGAATATATTCTGCAGAATATCTTGAGCTAAAATGGGTCAGGATGATCCGGTAGATATTTTGGAATAATGCTATATTTGCAATGATTTGGTCGAGATGGATATGGCCCCAGCGTTGTGCATGGCTGATATCCTTCCATTGATCTAAATACGTGCATTCCATGATCAAATACTCAGATTTTTGAAACAAGCTATTTTCAGTGAAACTACTGAAATCGCAATCACCTAAGTAAGTTAGAATTGGAGTTTCCAAAGCATCACATATAGGAATATTTTGTTTTTTTAAGGCAATGATTTCCTGGTTAGACAGGCTTTGGTATTCAGGTTTGAGCTTTTGCTTGGTTTCAAAAATCGTATAGCCTAAGGCTGGCACTCGATGCTTGACTGGGTGGGCTGTAAAGAAGGCATTGCGGGTGAGAGGGTATTTTGTATCTGGTTGGACACCAATCAGATCATAGTTATATTGCATGTCTTCTAGTTGTTCCCAAATTTGAATAATTTTGAGAAGGTTTTCTTTGATTTCCTGATGCACATATACACTACATTTGGGCAAAGGAAATAATTTTCTTTGGGACAGATAATAGACAAGTCCAGCAGAATGGTCTGTATGTACATGGGTCAAAAGCAGTTGATTCATGGAAATCAAAGCTCTTGAACAAATGCCTATATCTAAGAGCACATCCAATTGTTTGATCCAAAAACAGTTATTTTGACTGCCAGAGGTAACACCTTCCAGCATAATGCCTTGTGAAGAAACCATACATTCAATCCAATCGTATAGTGAATTTTCGAAAATTCTAACTTGTTATGCTAGAATATACTAAAAAAAGATACTTAATCTGTATCAATCAAAAAAAATAAAAAAAAATTCGCTCGGAAATAAAAGTTCTCTTTGATAGAATGCCAGGTTTTCCGGTGTCCCTTCAGGACACGATAA
>JAKLHB010000574.1 GCA_022710345.1 Planctomycetota bacterium | reverse complement strand
ATCCAACGTGGATGCTATGCAAGACAATGTACATGACGTACAAGCCAACGTAGACGCTATGCAAGACAATGTACATGACGTACAAGCCAACGTGGATGCTATGCAAGACAATGTACATGATATACAGGCGAATTTGGAAAAGATGCACGACGAAATTATGTCATTGCGTGGCAGCCTGAATTATGAGAAAGGCATGGAAGCCGAGGAAGTCGTTCGTGGCAGAATCCAGCGGCGAGAAGGATTATTTGTAGCATATCCAGTGGTCGGGAATGTGCGAAATCAAAAGATTTTGGATCCCATCAGCAAAAAAGGCTATGAACTGGATTGCGTGTGCGATCTTGATCCAGCCAAGTTGCCCTTAAGCGATCTGCCTGTGGCAAAGGTTGACTATACGAGCGCAAATCTGGCTAGCAGCGCCGCAGGAGCAGCACCTGCCCAATCAGCGATGCAACAAACAGGGGCATTGGCGAATCCAGCAACATCGCCTAATCTAGCAATGTCGTCTAATCCAGCGACATCGCCTAGTTCAGCAATGTCGCCTAATCCAGCAACATCAGCCCAATCAGCCCCGGCTGTTGCAAAATGCCAAGGCATGCTTGTCATCGAGGTCAAAACAATCAAGCAAAAAATCAGCCTAGCCCAAGCCGAGCATTTCATCCAAGGCTTGCAGGCTTTACAACGCCTCTATGGCCTAACCCAGATTTACGCCATGTACCACGCCCAGGCTGGGTTTGCCAAAACCGCGGCAGACACGCTCATGCAGCACAATATCATGGTGATCGAATACGCGGAGACAAAAGCAAAGGCCTAATCTTAGTTGCCCAATCAACAGCCCCGGTTGTTGCAAAATGCCAAGACATGCTTGTCATCGAGGTCAAAACAATCAAGCAAAAAATCAGCCTGGCCCAGCATTTTATCAAAGGCTTGCAAGCCTTGCAACAGCCTAACCCAGATTTACGCCAATGTATCACACCTAGGCCTCGCTCAAGATGTTGCAACAAGTTTCAGACAAACTACGGGATTTTATTTTTACGGAGAATGGGCGATCATTTCTTTACTTTTTTCTGGTGTAAGGTATACTTGAGGTAAGTATTATGATTTGTACGATCAACAACTAAAGGAGACCAACCATGTCCAAAAAATCAAATGCAGAAGAAAAACAAGCATCCAAAAAGATGACCAAAAAAAATAAAAGCAAAACTGGCAAAGCAAAGGTAGCCAAGACAAAAGAAGCCAAAACTGACAAAAGCAAAGAAGCCAAAACCACCAAAGCAAAAGCTCCTAAAACTGACAAAAGCAAAGAAGCCAAAGCAAAAGAAGCCAAAACCACCAAAGCAAAAACTCCTAAAACTACAAAAAGCAAAGCAGGAACGAAAACATCTACCACCAAAACCAGCAAAAAAACAAGTACATCAAAATCTCCAAAAACGATTGCTGCAAAGCCCAAAACTGCGCCAAAGCGAAAAGCTTCTACTGTGGCAACACCCCCAAGCGCTGC
>JAKLHB010000573.1 GCA_022710345.1 Planctomycetota bacterium | reverse complement strand
TGGATTTATCCACTGTTTTTCTGGACGTAGCAACAGTGGTTTTGCCTGGCCCACGTTTTGCTGTAGGTTTGTTTTGGGATTTGCTGTAGGCTGTTTTAGCCTTGCCTGGCGATATGGTTTTGCCGGTTGCTGCTTTTGTTTTGCCGGTTGTCGCTTTTGTTTTGGTCGTATCTTTCGCTCGACTTTTTTTGGGTGTATCTTTCACCTGGCTTGATGCTTTGCTTTGAGCCGATGCCGCTTTGCTTATTTTTACTGTGCTGGTTGTTTTTTCCTTGCTGGTTGTTTTTTCCTTGCCGGTTGTTTTTTCCTTGCTAGTTTTAGCTTTGGTTTTGCTTTTTTCCTTGGTTGCTGTGGTTTTTGCTTGTTTGTCTTTCATTTTATCTGTTATTTTTTTGACACTTGTTTTCTTTGGAGTGGTTGTTTTTTTTGCTTGCAATTTTGCTTTGGTT
Organism: Planctomycetota bacterium; assembly: GCA_022710345.1. Classification (GTDB taxonomy): domain Bacteria; phylum Planctomycetota; class Uabimicrobiia; order Uabimicrobiales; family JABWCH01; genus JAKLHB01. Next base: position 1,072 of record JAKLHB010000573.1, on the reverse strand, counting down.
TTCTTATCTTGCATGGAAGACATGGAATTGCTCCTGAAAATGAGAAAAAAGTTTTGGGACAATAAATTCCTAACGAATACTATATCAAAAAATAAAGCAAATACCAAGAAAATATGCTTAAAAATACCACGAGATTCAAAAAAACGTGTTGGTAGATTGAGTGAAGGAGGAAAAAATGCAAGCATTTGTGACAATGCCATTCAATCAGAAGTTTTGGGAAGTGTGGAAAGCGATCAAAGCAGCGTGTGAAGCCAACCAGATCAAGGCCGTAAGAGTGGACCAAATCCCTCAGGTACAGGACATCCATACCTGCATTTTTAAGGAGATCGAAGCATCTGACCTTGTGATCATTGACTTTTCAGGAGATAAGATGATCGAGGTGCCCAATCCCAATGTGGTGACAGAAGCCAAACACGCGAAAGACAGAGGCAAACCCATAGTGATCCTCACACAAAAAATCGAGGCATTGCCTTTTGATTGGAAAGTACAGCGCGCGATTGCGTATGAGAATACACCATCAGGGCTAAGCTTTTTGAGAGAAGCTTTGACTGAAAATCTAAAAGCCATTCGAGAGAGACTGGAAGCACAGCCAAGATCCAATTTTTCAACCACAGCAGCCCAACCTGCTTCAGCGAGCATAGATGAGAAACAAGCGCCTGTTCTCGGTAGCGATGAGGATGTAGATCAAGAAGTTCTCGATAGCACTGATCAGGAACAAGAAAAACTGGAAACACAGCAGAGGTCCAATTTTTCAACCACAGCAGCCCAACCTGCTTCAGCGAGCGTAGTTCAAGAACAAGTGCCTGTTTCGTCTAGCATGGTTCAGGAACAAATACCTAGTTTTGTTTTTCTGCGCACAGCCCGATATTCCTGCGGTGGAGTGACAAACACAGTAAAGGAATACCGCCACGACCAAATCGGCCTGGAATTCGTGCTGATCCCAGGCGGGACATTCATGATGGGCAGCCCAACGAGCGAGAGCGACCGCGAATCCGACGAAGTGCAGCACCAGGTCACGCTATCGCCGTACCTGATTTGCAAGACCGAAGTGCCGCAGTCGGCATGGGAACGA
>JAKLHB010000572.1 GCA_022710345.1 Planctomycetota bacterium | reverse complement strand
AATGCTACGTTTTCCTGTGTCCCGTCAGGACACGATAAGACTCGACATAACCTGAGGTTAGAAACCGGTTAGAAACCGTTAGAAACCCCAGGCTTTATTCCCAAACCGCTTTGCAGCAAAAAACTTTTCTGCAGTGCAATCTTATACGGGAGTTCTAGTTATAACCGCTTAACGTGTTAGAACAATTTTTGTTCTGCAAAACTAATGTAGCAACCATTGCCAATCACCAAATGGTCTAAGATTTCAATGCCTACCAATTTACCTACTTCCACAAGCCTTCATAACCCATGAACGGCTTATAACAATTTTTGTTCTGCAAAACTAATGTAGCAACCATTGCCAATCACCAAATGGTCTAAGATTTCAATGCCTACCAATTTACCTACTTCCACAAGCCTTCTAGTCACTTGAATATCTTCTTTACTTGGAGTAGGATCCCCAGATGGGTGATTATGGATGAGAAGGATGCTTTCTGCTGCTTCTCGAATTGCAGCGGCAAATACCTCCCTAGGATGTACGATCGAGACATTTAGGCAACCAATTGAAACCAACTCTTCTCGAATCACACGATGTTTGCAATCTAGCAAAACAACAAAAAATTTTTCTTTTTTTTGGTCCCTTAATTTTTCATGGTAATAAGAAAAAACTTGATGGCTGCCTTGCATCATATCCCCAGGTCGGATCAAAATTTGCTGAAACCGCCGCGCAATTTCTAAGCATGCTTTGATTTCCAAAGCCTTGATTAAGCCAATGCCTTTGATGCTCCGCAATTCATTGATGGACTTTGTAGAAAGTTGCCGCATATCCCCAAAATTTTTTAACAAAAGATTCGCTAATGTTAAGGCACTGCACCCTTTGCCTCCACTGCCCAATAAGATAGCGAATAACTCACTGTCTGACAGGCATTCAAATCCATATTGAAGTGCTTTTTCACGTGGCCGCTCTAATGCAGGTAATTCACGAATCAATAAGTCTGGCATATTATTCGCCCTTCTAAGGTGGATGATGACAATTCTGATGCACACTACCTTATTTTAAGCGATACTTGGACAAAATCAGAATGGGATGTTTCCAATCCTTATTGGGTGCATGTTTGGATTGAACAACTTATAGCCAGACATACCCGTGCATAATAGGAGCATTGCTTTAGCAGATCACGCTGACAATGAAAGTCAGATATCACAGCGGACAAAATGGGAAAAAATTCTTAATTTTTGGGAATTTTTTCCCATTTTGTTCATTGCTTAACCGCGCTCAGCCTTAAAAAGGCTAGGGATAACTTTGGCATCCTGCTTGCTTATACATCCTGCAATATCCAATAATATGAAATGAAGAATCTCCCTAAAAATTGCTTTAAGGAGGCTTCTATGAATTTTATATTGTTGAAAGATGCCATGAAAATTTTGGACCAGGCTAGCCAAGGTATATCCTTCTTAAAATACCTCGCCAACCGAGAATTCAGCAAAAAAGCATATAGCGAAATTCAAATCTCTAAGATCTCAGCACAAGACGACTATGTCGGATATGGCAA
>JAKLHB010000571.1 GCA_022710345.1 Planctomycetota bacterium | reverse complement strand
AATCTTCTTGACATGCGGAACATGTTTTAAGATGTTCTGCTAGCTCTTGTTGAGTTTGTAAATCCAATTCTCCATCTAAATATGCTGCAAAATCTGGTGCAAAATCCTTGCATAGTTTCATACATGTCTCTACTGAAATAAACACCCAAGTCAAGAAAAAGTTTCGGCTGATTTTTTTATTTTGCCGAATTTCGTGCAAACTTGCTACAAAATTTTTGTGAAATTTCGCACAAATTTTGAAAAAAACTATTTAGTTTGTGCATATCAAGATTGTAACTTATTGATAAAAAATCAATTATCACAAAATTTTTTTTTGGTATCTCCTTTGCGATAAGGTAGTTTAGAAGAAAATTTTGCAAACAATCCAAACAAAGGAGAACCAATATGAAAAATAACATCATCCATTCCATTGCAATCTTTTTCATGATCCAAATTTCTCTATCTTCCCAAACACTACATTGGCAAGCATCCCATAGCCCTGTTCCAAGTAAAGTCTTGACTAAAATCACGGCAATGGGCACTGATTTACATATCAATATTCAATGGTCAGGTTTTTATCGCTTCTGGATAGAGCAAGAAAATGCTTATGATATTGCAACGCCTGGAACTAAGCAAATTCAAGAGCCTGGCCAAGCTAAATTGCCTTTCCTGACCTATCTTTTTGCAATACCAGAAGATGCATTACCGGATGTTCAAATGCTAGATTCCACAAGCACGATTTTCCCCAACACTCCAGTGCTGATCAATTCGAATGAAAAAGATTCCAGCGATGGATCATACATGACCAGACCAGAGGAACAATGCACGCAAGCATGGGAAGAAACCATGATTCCAGCAAATACAGCAGGTTCTGAAATAGAGCCACCCTTAGAAACAGAAGCAACATCCGACGCGGATAAGCATATCCTACGTATGCCTGGAGTTGAGGACATCTTGAAAGATTTGCCCAAGATCACGGTCAAAAAAATCGGGAAGATTCAAGCTTGGACCTTCATTCAAGTACAAATCTTTCCTTTCGCATACGATGCTGCAACCCAAACCTTGATCCTTGCAGATCAATTTACCTTCTTGCTCAAGCTCACCCGTAGTGCTTGGGAAAAGCTAGGCAAAGGCAAGGGTGCCATCAGCAAACTTTGGTTCAATCTATGGGATAATCCCAATCAGGCTAGAATATTAGAAGAAGATGTACCTGAAGAATACCTCATCATCACACCCGAATGTTTTGTCCCTAGCTTAGAGCCTTTGATCCAATGGAGAACCAGTGAAGGATTTGTCGTTACTGTAAAGACGATCCAGCAAATCAAACGCGAGCTGAACATCATGGGACTCCTCTCAGCAGACCAATTGCACGACTATATCAGCCTATATTACAACCAGCAAGATAACCTCACCTATGTCCTTTTGGTCGGTGATGTAGAATATATTCCAGTAAAATACAAAGACGATGATGGGACAGATTTTTACTACAGCGTCCTAGACGATAGTGGTGATCTTTTGCCAGATGTGTATTTAGGGCGATTACCTGTTCAATATCCATCTGAAGTGACAGCCATTGTGACAAAA
>JAKLHB010000570.1 GCA_022710345.1 Planctomycetota bacterium | reverse complement strand
CGTCAGGACACGCTAAGAGCCGACATAACCTGGGGTTAGAAACCCCAGGCTTTATTCCCAAACCGCTTCGCGGTAAAAAACTTTGCTATGTTAGTCATGGGAGGCTCTTAGAAACTACATCGGCGCACTGCAGCGCATAGCTTATACGAGAGTTCTACAATACTTAGAAAGGCAATTTCTATGCAACGCATCACCATTGCTGGAGTGCAGATGGCTGTTGAGCCTAAAAAAGTGAATCAAAACATCGAACGCTGCATCCACTGGATTGAAAAAGCAGTGCAAACCACTTCTGCAAAATTGATTGTATTTCCAGAGAGCATTACCACTGGATTTGTTCCAGGCATGAGTCCCCAAGAATTATGGGAACTCGTAGATTTTTTACCAGGAAAAATATCAGAGCCAATCGCGGCTGTGGCCAAAAAGCATGGAGTTTATGTTGTTTTTCCTACTTATGAACGCGGAGAAAATAAAAACATTGTCTATAATTCAGCAGCCTTGATTGGACCACAAGGCAATTTGATTGGCGTATACCGCAAAACACATCCATTCCCTAGTGAACAGGTTTGGACAACACCTGGCAAACAAGCGCCTGTGTTTCAAACAGAAATCGGAAAAATTGGCATCATGATTTGCTATGATGGAGATTTTCCAGAATTGGCCAGAGTCATGGTGCTCAAAGGTGCAGAAATCTTAATTCGTCCTGCTGCTTTTTTACGTAGCGCAGATATTTGGACATTGACCAATCAAGCACGTGCTTATGATAACCACGTATATATGATAGGTGTAAATGCGATTGGTACAGATGCAGGATGCAATTGGTATTTTGGCAATAGCATGATCGTCAGTCCAATTGCCCAAATTTTAGCACGCGGTCGATCTCAAGAAGAAATCATCTTTGCTGAACTTGACCCCAATCCCTTGCAGTATGTAAGCTATGGCTGCACCTCTCCCATGCTTTTTAATCATATCGAAGACCGGAATGTTGCAGCGTATGAAGGAATTTTGCATTCTGCTAATTCTCCATTTCCAAAATTTGTGCCATAGACCAGTTACCAAGCAATCTCAATCAAACTGAAAATGGAGGCCGCACTTTACGCGGAAAATACTATGAAAAAAATACTTTTTGCTATAATATTTATTTTCATATTATGCTGGGGATGTGTGCCTCATGATCCTTATGATCCTTATTATGATGAGCCCTATTATTATCCTAATCCATATCCGCCTTCACCAGACCCATATTATCCACCCAATCCCCCAGGGCCATATCATCCAAGGCCATATCATCCAGGAAATCATCATCCAGGAAATCATCATCCAGGAAATCATCATCCAGGAAATCATCACCAAGGATCGGATGAGCCAGGGCCAAATCCCCCAGGGCCACATCATCCAGGAGACCATCGTTCATCCTAGTTAACAGATTGTCTCTCAACAATCGCTTAATCCAGGAGACCATCATTCATCCTAGTGAGAACTCTCGTATCAGATTGCACTGCAGCAAAGTTTTTTGCCGCGAAGCGGTTTGGGAATAAAGCCTGGGGTTTCTAACCCCAGGTTATGT
>JAKLHB010000057.1 GCA_022710345.1 Planctomycetota bacterium | reverse complement strand
GGTCCAGGTCATCCCAATATTCCCCAACTGAAAAATAGGGGGTAGTTGCTGTGTTATATTGGGCTACATAGCTCCCAGAGTATCCTTTGGAAAAATCATATCTCCAACCGTCGTATCCAATGTTGGATTTTAGCCAGCGCAGCCAGTCAATGATGCTCTGTTGGACATAGGCCTGAGTATGGTCAATGTCACGTGCAGCACTATAACCTGATCCAGTGTCATAATTTCCACGTGCTCCTGGCCATTCATCACCACGACATACAGAATCAGGGCCCCATTCAGGGTCTGTGAAATCTGCCCAATCTTTGGTGCCTACTCGATGGTTGATGACAATATCTGCAATGGCTTTCACTCCATAGCTGTGCAACCGATCAATTGCATTGCGCAGTTGGCTTTCAGTGCCATATTTAGAACTTTGTAAATAAAGACGATGTGGCAAATATCCTTCATCACTGGCTGCTCCACTCGATGGAGGGAACCATACCATGTTAAAACCAGAAGATGCGATTTCTCCGGCTTTATTAGCTACAATGTCCCACCATGCGTTGTTGTGAGATTCCCAATGAAATCCTTGCAAAAGTATATCACTGCCAGTACCTTCATCAACTTGAGCATGGAGAAACAGTCCTAGCAAACAGCTCAACAAAATTCCCAATCGCATAAACATAAATTATGCCTTTCTAAAGCATAAATAAAATGAACGAATTAGTAATAATCTAAACTTAAATATTTAGTTTCATGTAACAAATATAGCCAAATATCATCCACGATGGTAGTTTCAAATGTTCCAGAATTGTCAATAAGCTCTAATTGGTAATTGAGGCGGTTGTCGGGCTGAGACGGATTCGGGGGGCTAGGTAGGATCGGATATTCATATCTCCAAATTGTCCAACCATACAATGGATTCAAAGCCAATGTCTTATTGCCTTCATCATCTGTGATATAATATTCACCCCTGCGCGTCAACTCGGCCTTCTGCTCAGAATACGGCCTTTTTAGTTGGATTGTAAGCTTTGGCTCTTGCTTTTTTTCTGGCAAAAATCTAGTCCATGCAATATTGCCAAATTGTAATTCATCCCCACTATATTCACCAGGCCATTCACGCAGATTGAATGTGCCCGAGAACACGGTGCATTTTTTGCCTAGCAAATCTCTTGGCCAATATCGAAGTATTTGGCCGCGCACTGGGCTTTGATAGATCGTGCAGTTGGGAGCATAATACCTTGTCCCGTGCTTGAGTTCACCCTTCAATGGCCATACATGCATGGGTCCATCCGCTAGGTCCCATTGCATCTCGCCAGTGACAACCGCTTTTTTGCTCGTAATTGTTAATTCCTTTACTTTCATCGCATCCCATCTGCCTGAGATATGATACCAACAGCCTTTCTCTAAGTCTATATCGGCGCGGTATTCTGTACGAGAATATAAGTATGTAGCTTGGACTGGTTGATTGGGAAACTCATTGATGTTCACGGCTTCTTTTTGTTCAGCAGTCCTATTTACCTTGACTACATTCGGGGTATTTTGGAAGATATGAATCCATAATGCATTGTAGAGGTTAAGTTCTGCGCTACAGAGTTCACACGTGATATGACCTACAGTCCAAGGCTCGAATACATCTAGTGTCACATCCACTCGAATGTCTCTATATTCCACTTTCGTTGTGCCACCCGACATCCAATACACAGTCTCTACCTGAACCATGCAATAGGTTTTGGGAGACTGTACGCTGCTATGCCCACTACCAAAAGAGCCATAAACCACTCGATAGAATCGTTCACTAAAAGGTACAAGTTCACTGTCTTTACGCAAGAACGAAATTTTGATATTGGAGTTAGGATCATTTTGATATGTGGCATTGAGCTTGGACACAATGAGGTAATACGTAATCTTTCCAGCCCTCAACAATTTATCACGTGCATCTGCATACAACGGAGTACCACAAAATACCCTTGTTGGCGCGCATTCTCGGCGAGGCCGGCTTAGACCACTGTTGATGACATACGTCCTTGACAAAGTAATATACCCATTTTCATAAGCACACCGAGTCACAATATGCCCGGGTCCATCTGCAGGCTCATGCTTTTCTGCAATCAAAATCTCTTTTGTGGAAAAATAGCCTGGTTTAAGCCATAAATCAAAGCCATCTGGTTGCCAGTCATCTTTAGTGACATATTTGCCAGCCTCTTGATCCATGTATGCCCCATCGGGCCGAGGCTCATTGATGGATTCATCCCAATATCTGCATGCTTTGTCAGACTCTGGATTTCTTTCAAACAATGCCCCGATATGCTCATGCTTTTCAACGGCTGTGTCAAACGGCCGGCTTGCTGTGACACTTGACCAAGCATCGTGCTCTGGAACATCTGTCTTTCTGCCACGTTCAAAGTCTTCTTGCGTGGTTGCTACTCTTGTTTCCCAAAGCTTCACATTGGTAACAATTTTGCCCCATGTCACGAATTCTTCTTTATTCCGAATCACTCGGCCAATGGCTTCAATATAAAATCTTCCTGAAGAAAATAGAGAAAATTCTGTTGTACCTTGAAAAACATCCAATTTATCAAAAACTCTAAAATGAAATAAATCAGGGTCTTTTTTGTTCAATCGAAGCCCAGGATAAACATTCGCAAAAATCAATGCCGCTTGATTTGCACTGAGTTGGCCAGAACTTTGGCTTAGTTTGATTAAAAAATCTTCAAGATCATTCCAATCTTGAAATGGATGACTTTTTTCAGTGCCAAATAACTCTTCCCTGCGCATTATGATACGTTCTGCCACAAACCTAGCTGTCTCTTCTGAAATGCTCGTTTCCGCAGCGTATAATGATCTAGCTTTGATGCCATTGAGCACACAAATCAGCATTTCTTTGGAAGCAATATTGACATTAATGGGATAGCGCGTTTCCTTCAGCAATGCATCCAAGGAAGAACCGTAGCAAATACTTTTGGGATTTCCCCAACTATGCACTGTAAAATAGCAGCCCATACGTTGGTAATCATTTGCTGAAATAAAATGATCTTTGACTAAATGATACAGATCGCTAAACTGATAATAATAGGTATGCACTTTGCGATAATCAATAATCGCCTTTGCCACTGCATTGGTTTGGCTAGGCTCGAAGAGCATGCAATATTGTAGCACATTTTTGAGAAAAAGTTCAAAATGCTCACCCAAGGGCGAATTTAAATTCACCATTGCATTAGCATCAATGACTTTGAGCGTTGCAAATTGGCCAACATCATTCTCTTTGGCTAATTTTTTAGGCAGTGAATAAGGAAATTCCACCGACCCATCTCTATTTTTGAACATCCCATAGTAAAAAGAAGGTTTTTTCTCGATCACATCTACGGATTTTTCATAAGGAATCTTATAAAGATACTGTATGTCATTACCCGGTAGCGGTTCATTCCAGTAATGATACTGATAGTCAGCATCTGGTTTTTCATAAGTCCTCAGCAACGCCGCTTTAGGAATTTCAATCGTTGCATAATCAACAGCAGCCTGTGCCATCGCCAATGCTTGTTGTTTGTTCCAATTGAAATAGGCTGCGTGGCGGTCCAATATCGCAAGTTTAATAAACAGAATCGCCAATATGGAAAGCACCGCCAGGCACATGACCACAAAAATATATGAAGACGCTCTGTGGCGTATGGCTTGCTTCATAACTTCAATCTCCTTTGCATGAGTTAATTCCAAGATTAAGCCAATAAATTTTACCAAAAAAATAAGGCCAATGCAAGGGATTTGCGAGAAGCAAGCCAAATTTTTAGAAAAACTTAAAAATTATTTTGGCCTTGCCCCTAGCGTAGCACTGATTTCGAGTTCCTGATACTTCACTCCATCATATCTTAAAGTCTTCAATTGAATCTTTGTACCAGGTTTCAAGTTACGCAATTTTTTAACCAAATAATAAGTTGATTCAACATCGGCACCATTGAATTTATTAATAATATCGTTGGCTTTTAGCCCCGCGTTCGCAGCAGCCGAATGCTCAATCACCTCGATTACTTTTGCTCCCTTGGGATGGTCTTCCAGATAAACGCCGAGGAACCCTTCATTTTCCTTTGCCACAAAATCCCGCAATACATCCTCTGGATTTTCTTTCTGAGGATTAGGATCCAAAAAATAATCCAAAAATTTGGACAATGAATCTACGTCAGGTTCACTTGGCTGATATTCAGGCCCACCTTCAATGATTTTTCCTTCCAAAAGCTGAGGCAAAGCCTGTTGAATCAAAGAGATTGGTGTAGCAAATGTTGTGCCGCGATAAAAATGGCCGACATTGATGCCCACTAAGTCGCCAGCTTCATTCACCAAAGGACTGCCAAATTGCTTGGCATCCATTTCAGAATCATGCTGAATTACCTGAACATACGCGCGCACAGGCCCTTTGTTTGGTTTCCCTAACAAGCCAAATAGACCCAAGGCAGGAATTCTTCGGAAATTCGGGACATGCCTGGACAATGCGCTGACCATTCCAACTTGAAGCGCAGCGTTGTCTGTTCCAACACTAATGACCCAAGAACCAATCTGAATATCCGTGTCTTTGCCTAAAGAGATCGGAGTTAACTTTTTATCAGGGACGATCTTCAACAAAGCTAGATTATAAATTTCATGTTTGCCCACCACAGTGGCTAAATATTTTTTATCTTTTCTGCCTTCATAGACCCAAACTTTTTCAAGCTTTGGCAAAATATGCTGAGCAGTTAAGATAAACCCATCTTCGGCAATCACTACGCCACAACCGAGTATCTCTTCTTCATTCCCAATGCCAACCGTAAAGCGCTGCAAACGTTGCCCCAGATCAGCAAACGCATTCTTGAGAATATTGGTGCGCGCATAACTCAGCTTGTCAAAAATAACCGTGATCTTCAAGGATACCTCATTCCTCAAGACCAGGAATGGAACTTTTTGCCCAAGCTTTACAGATTGAAACATGCGATGGATTTCTTGGACAGATTTAGGTGCCTGATCTTGCACTTGAACCACAATATCCCCAACTTTAAGGCCGGCTAAAGCTGCAATTGAGTTATCTTGTATTTGAGAAATTTTGATTTTACCTTGTTGTTCCTTAAATATTGCGCCTATAGTAGGAACTGTTTTCGGCACTTTGGGCATATTCCCACCCAAAGTTTTTAAAACTTTTCCTAACGGAGTGTCATTGAATAATTTTTCCATATCTTCTGGTGGAATATCTTCTTGTAAATCCATTAAAATTTTAAAAAATTCAAAAATACTGCCCGGAGATCGAGATTCAATTTTGCCTTTGCGCTTCATCTTTTCCAAATCCGGCTTGATTTCATCTATAGGAATTGCAAACGCAAGGTCATTTAAAAGCATGATCGCACCATTGATGCCGATCAATTCGCCCTTGAGGTTCACAAGGGGGCCACCAGAATTTCCTGCAAAAATAGGCACGTCAGTTTGGATCGCGTCATCATAGAATTTCTCCCCAAATTCAATGGGAATGCGTTTATGAAGCCCGCGAATGCGGCCGATGGATACTGCAGGTTGTTGATCTGGATACGCTCCACCAGGATGTCCCAAGGCCACCACCCATTGTAAAAGTTCCAAGTCTTTGGAATTGCCAATTTTAAAAAATGGCAGATTTTCAGCCGGGATTTTGAGCAATGCGTAGTCATTCATGGAGTTCATGCCTAACTTCTTGGCGATGAATGTACTGCCATTGGCAAAAATGACTTCGAGTTTTTGAGCAGTTTCAACGACATGCGCACAAGTCAGGACCAATCCATCTGCAGAAATGATTGCGCCTGAACCAAATCCGACACGATTGCCAATGGTCACCCGAATTCCAACAGATCGTTCTTTCAATTCAGGAACCATAGCTTGCACTGTATTGGATATTGCCTTGATTTGAGCAAGTTCATTGCCCAATATCAAGGTTCCATAAGTCAGGAATAGTAAAACCAAAAAAAGCAATCTTGTTTTCATTCATAAGCCTCCGCGATATAAGTTTTTTTGTGATGATAAGTTTTTATAGAACAGCAACAAGCAACCTCTTCGGCCAATTGCAGCAGCGTTTTACCCTGCCAAGCAACAGAGCAAAGAACGTAAATTGTCTTTGGATGTTTTCTGGGGCGCTGCTGAATTGGCACAGGTTGGCTCCCAAAATTCGTTATATTGAACTAGTCTTTTTATGGGAACTACGAAATCCAAAGCATCACACGGCCAAGTTCAGTCAGTTTCCCGTCTTGATATTCATATACAATTAAATAGCCTGCACCAGCGAGGTAATCGGCCTGTGTGCCAACATAAATCAGCATGAGATTTGTCTTGGCATCATACACAGGAATAGACACGGTGGTTGAGCCATGAGCATTAGGATTTTCCTTGTACCACTGTTCCCAACCACCACCATTGTCATCAAAATATTTGGCATATTTGCCATCATAATCAACCACATAACCTTTTTCAAGGCATGAGGTAATGGTCAAAGTTTGCGACTGCATATTCCGTTGAATCAATTGATCTAATAAACTCGCAAGATTTCCATCTTGGATGCTCAATTGTTCCAAAATATATTTTCTAGTGCTGGCAAGATCTTCTGGTACAGTGATATTGGGGAATCTTGTTTGAGGATTGACCACAGTATACCCATGTTCCCCAAACATTTTTTCCAAGACTAAGCATAGAATTTTATTTTCTTCGGCTGTCATAGGTTGGTCCATCGTATTTTTTTCACAAGCCACGCTACTCAAGACTAGAAGCACGAATCCCAAAAAAATCCAATGTAATTTCATGATATTTCCTTTCGTTGACAAAATAAAATGATTCTGCTTCAATGGCAAAAGTTGCTCAGTTACTATCTGATACGAATATTGTTAGACTTTGTTTGCCTATTCTTGTTTTTGACGTTCCTGCATCAACAATTTTTCCAACCACTCAGGTGTGATCGGAGTAAGCTTGGGCACACGAGCATGCGGGACAGAAGCCAAACTATGCACAGTCCCATGCGGCACTCCACGGTGGCAATCCCAACAAAGTTTGCCTTCTCCTCGTTGATGCTTGGCCAAAGTGATCTCACGAGCCGATACTTCCTGCACCGTGAATGCATGGCATCGAATGCAGTTTTCCTGAATCACTGTCATACCAGGCTCGTGCACACGAATGACGTGTGGCTCCATTCGAAACGTAAACATAAAAGCATGCCGCATTCCATCCTGGCCCTTAAACCAATACTGTCGAATGAAATTATCGTGAGGTACATGGCAGTCCAAGCATGTTGCATCTCGATGACTGCTCTTTTGCCAGGTAGCATACTCAGGTGCCATGATATGGCAATTCATACAAACTTCCGGAGCCTCGGAAACATAAGAATAGGCCCTGGAGATATAGATGACTGTCAAACCAAGCCCAAAAAATGTGCCCAGAGCCATGGCCACAGGAATCCTCCATTTAAGAGGAGGTCGAACCAGAAGCCAAAGTTGATATACCTTATTTCCAAGCAAACTCAGAAACCATTTCACAACATACCTCCTTTGCCAATGGCAAAAAACTTGTGAGACAAAGACACAAGACAGGAATGTGCCTTTATCTCGTATTTTGCAAAACTATTGCTATAATCTAAAAAACTACCAAATGTCCTCTTCCTCTGAAGGTTTCGACTCTGGAGTCTGAGGCTTTTCTTCGGGCATAAAATATTCGTCTATTTTCTCCAATAATTCTTTAGCCTGCTTTTTGGCCATAGCATTGCTGAGGATGAAACTTTTGTTTTGAGGACGAGGTGTTTCAATCACTTCATTGAGCAATTGCTGATACAGGCTACGATTTTGAATACTTCTGCAATACGTTTTTGCACACATCACTTTAGCCAAGAGAAATTCACCTTTGGTCAATGCTATGATTTTATCAAAATGCAGCTTGCCTCGCTCTGGCTCGCCGCCCAAAGCTTTGCTTGATCCGCCGTAGTAGATGCCAAAAAACAAATGAGGCAGCCCATTTTGATAATTAGGATCCAACTCCAGGACTCGCTCCATAATCACCCGAACATAAGGAAATTCGCCAATCGCAGCCGGTTGATCCCTCCTCAGGTTGATCCATAAGCCCCAGCTCATGCCTAACCAAAATAAATCTGGAGCTTCCTCTGGCGTGAATGCTTGTAATTTTTGCGCCAATTCAGTCTCTGGTCTTCCTACTATTTGCTTGATCTGAAGTTCATACTCTAACTCAACGACCTGGGTCATGTATTTCTTAGCAGCCTCATAATGAAGACTTGCTGAATCCGGGTCTTGATTCTCTACAAAAGAAAGACCATAAAAGGTATGAAGCTCTGCGGCTTTTCGTAAAAGAGGCACATCTTCTGGATCATCGTAGGCCAGCGTATCTAAAATAATGATAAAAGGCGGCAAACCTTGAGACAAAAGCCTCTCATTTTCCATTTCTTGAATCACACTTTGAGAATTTCCCAGCGAGCTAATCAAATATCCCTGGATGCTGCATCCTAACTGCAACATTCCGACTAACAAAAGCCAAATTGGCCATCTCATGATTGTCAACTCCTTTATGATAGATATTTTTGGCTTGAACAAATTCTTGGGAAGCACTATGTCAGTTCTGGCGATTTCTTCAGCCTGTTTCTGTTGGATGATCCTTCTAGGCACACATAACAGAATGCATTGCTTATTTTATGCGCGTGTAGGGGGCCGGCAAGTGTAGGTTTCTTCGACCTGTTTCTATTGGATGATCCTTGCCAATCTTCGGCAAAAGAATTATAATTTCGGAAACAAGGCTGCTAATTTTTCGATCACTGACCGCATATTATGAGAGTCAGACAAACGATAAATCCAGTTTGTATCAAAAACCTGCATGGCCTCTACATTGCCTTGTTCAGCAATCGTGAGGCTATGAAAATGAGTTTGATTCCTTCTCTGCTGCCTTACAATTGCTTCTGTCATGGATTCAGGCAATTGAGGGACAATAAAATCAGACACCATCAAAACGTCTGCTTTTTGATAATCGCTGGTTTTGAGCATTTTTAAAGCTTCTTGCAATGGTGGAAAAGCATCGGTGCCACCATGAAAGCCCATGCTCAAAAACTGCACCAGCTTTGGCAAAGATTGGTCCAGATCCGACAAATCTAATGTTGCAATCTGTGTGGAAAAAGAAATCAGATAACATTTTCGATTGTCTCGTCGAGCAATGTTGGTGAGCGCCAAGGTAATGGTTTTTGCAACATATTCAGGTGTGCCACTCATGGATCCGCTGGTATCTACGCAGATAATCACAGGGCCACGTTTGTCTTCTTTTGCTTTTTGCACTGTTTCCATGCCAATGGTCTCTATTTTTGCCCAAGTTTGGCCTTGGTATTCCCAGGTCAGCAATTTTTTCTCAACAAAGTTTTTGGCAAATAACACCTCTGTTAAAGGAGATGTCAACAAGGCCAATTCAGAAGGCAAAAGATTGCTCAGATCATCGCTATGGTGCACACCCACAATCTCGGATTTACTTGCATGATCCACCTGCCATTGGTACTCGATCACGACTTTTTGGAGGATTTCGTTCTCGTATTCTTTTTCAGTACGCGCAAATCGTCCAAGCAATTCAGCCAAGTCTTGCAGGCTTTTTTCATTTTCTAACATTTTGGCATAGCGCTCTAATTCTTGCCAAGGTACATTTTCCCAAACACCTTGGGACAAATCCCAAGATCGTCCAAAGTATTGGAAAAATCCCTGTAACTCATCATAGAGCTTTTGCAACCGGGCATACCGAGCATTGAGCAACTGGAGCAATTCAGTCAAAGCTGCATTTAACTTGGCCTGTTCATCTTGCACAGTCTTTTGCCAAAGCAGATTTTCCCAATCCTCCAGCAATTTACGCTGGAGCGCTTCAAATTCTTGCGTCATCAAAACCTGCTCTTTTGTAGACTTCTGATCTACTTGGGCATTCTCTGAAGCCAAAGATTCCTGCAAATGCTGCTGATGCTCTTGTAGTTCTTGGTATTGCTTGGTATAAAAATCCCATAATTTTTGCGTATGCGTTGGATAAATCGCCTCAAGCTTTTTAGTCAGAGCCTGCCAACCTGACCAATCAAGTTGTTGCGTGGAAGCTTTTGCTTGTTGAAATTCCATGCGTTCGGAAAAATATGGATCACTACGTTGCAGATGACGGCCCGCTTTTTTGAACCAACCCAGCAAGTCCTGCATGAGGCGATCACATAGCCTTGGATTTTCCATCACCAATTTGCGAAACGTATTCTCTTGATGCAATCGCTCCAACACCTGCTTCCATTGAGGATATTTGCTGCACCAATCCGTGTTTTGGAATGCATCCAAAATGCTTTTAGCCGGGTCTTGCGTCCAATATTGCAGCAATCCTTGCACCAATTGAAGCCGCCAATCCTCAGTGAGAAGCCCTGCATAACGAATGAAAGCAGCATCATTGAAGGTTTTCATAGTAATACTTGATCTTGCCAATCTCTACTTTGAGATCTTGAATTTGCTTGGACATGGTTTCCAAATTCGCAAACACAATGGTAGCCAATGCTGATGGAATGAACAAATTGCTCGTGATGTGGGCTTGATCAGTTTTTTTATAATTCTTGATTTTATCCAGCAATGCCTGCGCATCTTGCAAAAGCCTAGCCACAGTATCATCCCACTGTTTCTGCACAGCCGGATGGGCTTTTCGAGAGGCTCTCTCTTTTTTCTCTTGCTCTTCTAGCTCAAAGTCGCAGGTTTCTCCATTGACCCCAATTTTTGTTTCAGAGAGATATTGCAACGTATAGCCTTGCCTGTAATAAACATTTTCATCATATAAATCAGCATGTAATTTTTTAGTTTTTTTCAATTCTAAAAATGTTTCTACTTTCATGTATGAATAATTCGTCGTTGGGATGATATAGTAATCAGTCTGATCTTTTCTAACTACTTTTCTGCCTTGATATTTCACTAGCTTTTCGTACTGAGTTTCGCTTTGTACCTCATCGTTGAAATCCTGGATGGCTTGGGCAAGCGGCTGAATGGGCAATCCAATGTGATATCCATTTTTTTGAATGATGTTGCCCACCAAATCCCATACTTCTTTGGCCTGGCTAGGATGATTCCAAATGCAATGTGGAATCAAAAAACAGTCCATGAGATCAGCAGCATTGCGATCATTGGCAAATGCACACGCACGAAGTAAACGCACGATTTTTTTCCATCGTCTATCCGAGATCATGATCTGATCCTCTGGCTTTTTGTCCCCATTTCTTTGAACAATGCCTTTGCGAATTAAATCAATCACATCGAGTACTTCGAGAGGAATTTCAATTTTTCCAATCGCTTGCGACCATGTTTGGTATTCTTTGGTCGTAATCTTACTAGCAGCATCTATTTTGTCCTGATAGAGATTGTCCGAACCTGTGATCATTTTTTCAAAATTCGTGCGATCTTGAATACCTCCCACACACAAGCGAATCAAAAAACGGTCCCATAATGCTTCTAAGCCTTCATTTCGTGCTGGCAATTCATTGGAGGCTGAGATCAAAGCACGCAAATCCACCGTGATCTCTTGGTCTCCATTTCGGTAAATTTTTTCATTAAGCACTGTCAGCAAAGCATTTTGAATCGGTGGCCCTGCTTTCCAGATTTCATCCAAGAAAACGACCTGAGCACCCGGCAAATAACGATTCGTGAGCCGCACGTAAGAATCATGGTCTTTCAGTTGCTTGATGGACACAGGTCCAAATACCTCATCTGGTGTGCTAAATCTGCTCATCAAATATTCAAAGCTTGCTGCATCTTGGAAAATAAATTTTAACCTACGAGCCACAAGACTTTTGGCAACACCCGGCGGGCCTAATAAAAAAATACTTTCGCCTGCCAAAGAAGCCAACAAAGCCAACCGCAAGGCTTCTTCTCTTTCGTAAACTCCTTCATACAACTGCATCAGTAATTTTTTAATTTTGTCTTTTACCATAACTACTTTCTCTAAATACAATTGCCACTAACTGTCATTAAGCTTTTTGAAGGACGGATTGGCGAGCGTCTTTGCATAACCATAATCGTGTAATCGTATCTATAACAATATGCAAGACTTTATATTATGCACAACAGCATAAGCCAGCATAACACCAACGGCTGAAGATTGTTGTTATTCCCATACCATAAAATCTGAGAATGTGATACAAGAGAAGGAGACGATCTACGTCATGTTATGTTAGCATATTTTTATCATAAATCCAAGATTTGTTTTCCAGAACTTCAGAAAAGATCACTTGACAATGTTTTTATTTTGTGATAAATTAACTAAAATGCGTCAATCAAAAGTATTGCTTGCAAATCCCCGCATTGACCAAGATTCGATAAAATTAAAAAATCAAAAATTATCTATAATAATAGAAAAATTTAATTCCTTTTATTAAATAAAAACTAATAGAGGCAGTGCTGTCCTGATTCAATCCGGGAAGGCACCGAATTTTGATAATGAACAAGGAACTGAATTTTAAAGTCATTTTAGCCGCCATCCATCCGAATGCATTGGAAGCCAAAGATGCAATTGCCTCCTTGCTGGCAAGTGCATTCAATGCTTCAGATCAGGAAACACGGGCTTTTTTTGAGCAATTGCCTGTGATTTTGTTCGATAACTTAAGTACGAATGATGTCAAAACACTGAAAGACCATCTCATCTTTTTCTCCAAGCTAGGGCTAGATTTTAACATCACTCCCAAAGATGCCAATGTCCCGCGTGCAAACTGGACACCCAAAGTTTCTATCCCAATTGTGACTTGCCCAAGTTGTGGCGAAATGTTTTATCTCATGCGATGCCAGGATGTGCATCAACAGTTGCATCCTACTAGCAAGCAGGCAAGTGCTACAACACCGGCTGTTTTAAAAGAACCCAGCCAAGCACCAGTCAAGCTCCAAGCACCAGTTGCACCGCCGCCAGCACCAGCACCCTCAGCACCCTCAGCACCCTCAGCACCCTCAGCACCCTCAGCACCCTCGGCACCAGTTGCCAAAGCACCGATGGCTAAAGTACCGGGTGCCAAAGCATCTAGTACAGCCCCTGGCAAGGGGCCGGCCAGTAAATCAGGCAAAACAGCCAAAGCTGACGAAGAGGATATTGGCAATTTATCGGCTGAGATGGAAGAAGTAGATGTACTGTCCGCTGAACTCCAAAGCATTGTAGATGATGAAGACAAGCCTAATGTAGATGAAGAGATCGAAGAAGTCGGCAGTATTTCTGAAGAAGTACGGCAACTTCCGGATGTGGCAGAAGAATTGCATAAGTTGCCTAAACCGCCAGAGCCGCTTGCTAAAGAACCAAGCAAGCCTGCGGCTAAAGAGCATAAGGAAGCTGCTAAACCAAGTGCTAGACCTGCTACAATGCCTGCAAATCCACCAGCCCCATCCGCCACAAAACCTGTTGCTTCCAAAGCACCAGAGCCAGGCAGCAAAAGCCCGGCAGCTAAATCTGGGACAGAATTTGAAGAAATCGGAGGCATTTCTGCTGAATTCGAAGAAATTGAAGGCGTTTCCGCTGAATTCGAACGTATTTGCTTAGAAGGCATGGATGGCGATATTGGCAGTTTGTCTGCTGAATTGCAAGAAATTGACGGAGTTTCATCTGAAATTGAAAGCCTGAAGCAAGATGAAAAAATCAGCGAGATTCCCCCATTACCAGAAAAAGCCATTGGTAGGGCAGAGGACGAAGAGCTAGAAGAATTGGAAGGAATCTCAGAAGAATTGAATGAAATTCAAGAAGGCAGCCGAACCAAATCCAGTCCTATAGCTCCTAAACGGCCTCTTGCTTCCACAGAAACCAAACCTTCAGATGAAGCAAAAAAAGTACCAATCTTAGAACCAAAACCCGAATCCAAAGCACCTGCACCTGTTCCTATTCCCAAACTAAGCACGAAAGCTATACCTAGCTTGAAAAATGATGCCCTGGAACCAGGCAATTACAAAGTGATTATCCAATTTGGTGGCACCAAAGGCAATGTAACAGCAGGTATCCAGCTCCTTGCACAACTGAAAGGCATCACTCAACCACAAGCCAAATCTATGGCTGAAACACAAAGCTCTGTGACAGCAGCAAGCAATATCTCCATGCGCGCTGCCGAAATCATCCTCAAACAATTTCAAGCATTGCAATTCACAGGCCGAATCAGTGTGATTTAGCAAAAAAGGCGGCAAAAAAATCATTCTGCCGGGCAAAGCAATGGACGTTTGAAAGCCGAATCAGTGTGATTTAGCAAAAAAAGGCGGCAAAAAAATCATTCTGCCGGGCAAAGCAATGGACGTTTGAAAGCCGAATCAGTGTGATTTAGCAAAAAAAGGCGGCAAAAAAATCGTTCTGCCGGGCAAAGCAATGGACGTTTGAAAGCCGATTTACTCACTCTTGATCGCAGTTTCTTATGTTGCAAAATGAAATTCTTGCAACTGACATTATCTTCAATTTTTACCTTTGCAATGCGTTGCTAGTCTTTGCAGGCTAGCAACTTGGATATTATATGAATCATCGCATTATTTTCCTGATTATGCTATGGATTGTGGCTTCGCATGGTCTATTGGCGCAATCTGATGCTCGTTATTTTGTAGCAATAGATATTCCAGAAGATGTAGAAGCCCAATTATTCCCCATCAGTGAATTACTAGAACGCCGGCTAATGGGGGACTTTGAACCTAAAGAAAAGCTACACATTACCCTATACTTCTTAGGCCCTATGCCTGAGCTGACTCTCAACCAAACAAAAACACTGCTTACGCAAGTGTTGGCTGAGACCACATCATTTTCCATTGAAGTGCGAGGCCTGGGTTTTTTTCCCAATCTCCAAAAAGCACGAGTGGCTTGGATTGGGGCTCATGCTGTGGAAATAGAACAAATGCACCGCCTGATTCAACAACACATTGCGCTAGCACCCGGCGAAAATCTTGAATTTCATCCCCACATCACTTTGGCAAGATTGTCTGCTGTTCCACCTAAGTCCATGTTAGAAAAATACCAGCAGCAAATTGCAGATATGGGCATTTTGGCAAAATTCGATGTCCAGGAAGTGATATTGATGAAAAGCGCGGGAGGGAAATACACACCGATTCTCAAAATACCACTTCGCTCCCAAAAAACCAAATAATTGGGATTTTGTGAGAAAATAGGCTGAGGTGTTATGGACCTAGAAGAAAAATGGCAAAGGACATTGGAAGAAACCAAAGTCCTTAAATTTTATCATCCCAATCTAAGCATTCATGAAGCGACGGATTTGCCTTATATTTTTTTAGGTGCTTCTGTCGTAAATCCTGGAGATACTGTGGTTCGCAAAGGTCATGTTACTGTAGATAAACCATTCATTGTGCTTCCACAAAACATGCCCCAGTTCGCTGGCTTTGATTTTGAACAAGACTTAGGCACCACGGACAGCGATATGCAGTTGTTTTTGATGGTACGTGGCATTCATTTCCCATCCCTAAAATACAAAAATGAAAGCAGCAGTATTGAAGTCTTGGAAAAAGATCCAGAAAGGCTCTTAGAAGAATACCAAAACGAAATTGACCGCATGGAAGACATTTTAACTGGGCTTATTTTAGGCCCTGCTGAGTGTTGGCAATTGTCCCTTTTGGTATATGTAGGCACCGTCGCTGGCCATTCTGCTGCTCGAGATATTGAACGATATCTCAAAAACCTACGCAAACAACAACCGCCTCAATAAAAAATTACGTAATCGCAAATAGGCGCAAAGTGCGACCATGCATTTGCGCTTATCTCATTAAAAGACGTGTTCTTCATCTGCCTAGAGTGATAGTGGCCGTTCAGAACGTGTTATAATATAGTTTCCGTGGATGCAGTTTAGCTGCATGCCTAGAAATTGCACAGGCTTTTTTTATCATCTTGAAAGGATATTTTCGTGGCTAATTTAGCAATTCAAGGCGGTCCTAAAGTCCGGACTACCCTATTTCCCAAATACATCACCATCGGTGCTGAGGAAAAAGAAGCTGTTGGCAGGGTGATTGACTCTGGGATTTTATCTAATTTTTTGGGCTGCTGGCATGAGCATTTTTATGGTGGCCCAGAAGTCCGATCTTTTGAAGCAGAGTGGGCGAAATATTTTGGGGTCAAGCATGCGATTGCTGTGAATTCAGCAACGTCGGGCATTTATTGTGCCTTGGGTGCCACAGGCATTGGGCCTGGGGATGAAGTGATTGTCTCCCCCTATACCATGAGTGCTTCCTCAGTCGCTCCATTGGTCTATAATGCAATCCCTGTTTTTGCAGACATTGAAGAAGATTACTTTTGCTTAGATCCCAACTCCATTGAAGAAAGGATCACACCTAGGACAAAAGCAATTGTGGTCGTTGATATTTTCGGCCTACCCTATCATCGAGATGCCATCAATGTCATTGCCAAAAAACACAATCTCTTGGTCGTCGAAGACTGTGCTCAAGGGCCTGGAGCCATGTATCATGGGAAATATGCGGGTACATTGGCTGATTTAGGCATCTTTTCCCTCAATTACCACAAGCACATCCACACAGGCGAAGGCGGTATGGTGGTGACTGACAATGATGACCTCGCAGAAAAAGTGCGCCTCATTCGAAACCATGCAGAAGCCGTGGTAGGTGCAAAAGGCACAAGTAGCCTCATCAATATGATTGGGTTTAATTATCGCATGACTGAATTAGAAGCCGCGGTTGGCAAAGAGCAGCTCAAAAAATTGCCAAATCTTTTAGAAAGACGGCTCACCAATGTCACCTACCTCACCAAGCAATTGAGCCAAATTCCATGTTTAGAGCCGGCCAAAATTCGCGAAAATTGTAAACACTCATTCTATGTGCATCCAATTAAATACCATCGAGAAATCGCTGGAATTCACCGAAATCGCTTTATTGCAGCCGTACAAGCTGAACTCATGCCCACAGAAAAACGCGAAAAAGAAGGAATTAAAATTGGATGTGGCTATGTCCAACCTTTATATTGGCAACCTATATACCAGCAACTCACTGCATACCCACAAGGTTGTCCTTGGACCTGCGAAAAATACAAAGGCAAGCCAGATTACCACAAAGGCCTTTGCCCAGTGACAGAACGAATGCATTTAGAAATACTCATCACCCATGAACTGATGACCCCAAGTATGACCAAACCAGATTTGGATGACGTGGTCGCCGCATTTGCCAAGGTATGGAAATATAGGGAAGAATTGGCCTAGGAAGTAGCCGACAAGTGTAAGTTTTTTCGACCAGTTGTTCTTGGATGATCATGCCCAATACGCATAAAATCAAGCATTCCTGATGTCATACGCGCGTAGGGCGACCGCTGGTCGCCCTACGTCCGAATACGAATGGCGATCATTGCAAAGAGTCATAAAATAATGCTATCGAGAACTTCTTGAACTACATCTTCATTGAGACTGAGAACAATTTCTTCTTGTTCCTGATCAGTGCTACCGATCATTTCTTGAGCTACATCTCATCGCTACCGAGAAGAGTCGCTTGCTGAAGCAGGTTGGACTGCTGTGGTTGAAAAACTAGACCTTTGCTGCGTTTCCAGTCTTTCTCGGATGGCTTCTAAATTTTCAGTCAAAGCTTCTCTCAAAAAGCTTAGCTCTGATGGTGTATTTTCATACGCAATCGTGCGCTGTACTTTCCAATCAAAAGGCAATGCCTCGATCTTGTGTGTGAGGATCACCATGGGTTTGCCTCTGTCTTTGGCGTGTTTGGCTTCTGTCACCACATTGGGATTGGGCACCTTATCTCCTGAAAAATCAATGATCATAAGGTCAGATGCTTCGATTTCCTTAAAAATATAGGTATGGATGTCCTGTACCTAATGGATTTGGTCCACTCTCACGGCCTTGATTTGGTTGTACATGGCCGAAAATACTCCCGATGGTACGGTCTTTACTACCTCAATGGCAAACGCGTTTGGATTTACATTGGCAAAGATGTTTCTAAAGCTAAATCCAAAATCCAATCCTGGCTTGACTCTCATGTCTCAGGAGATTCTCAATGAACAATAACAATCCTCATATCCTTGATATTGATCCTCAATACCA
>JAKLHB010000569.1 GCA_022710345.1 Planctomycetota bacterium | reverse complement strand
AGTGCGATTGCTTTCTATGCCTACGATTTTATCCAAAGGCACTTTGATTTCGCCAGCGATTAAGCTGTTGAAAATCAATACATCGCCTTCGGCTATTTTGATTTCGCCTGTGATTTTATCACCATTTTGCAAAATCAAAGTATCCTGAATATCTTCTGCAATGAGACAAGAAAGCATCATAACCATCCAACATAACAACATTGTTTTCATAGTTTTTCCTTCCAACATAACAGCATTGTTTTCACAGTTTTTCCTTAAGGTACAACCCAAATAATCAATTCAGGTCAACTTTAGCTTCTATGAAGCTAATGAACAATAGTTCTTCTTGAAAGTGATAACCATTGGGCAACCAAATTCCTAGGTCAGGGTTCATTGGATCGTAGGTGCCTTGATTCTGTTCTTTCAACACGTGCAATTTGATCCTATAACAGGGTTTGGTGCCTTCTTGCCCAATGATATATAAAATGACTTTTGTTCGCGTGCCGCCCCAGCGTAAAGGAGGCAAAAAATTCTGCCAATTGCTTTGCATCATGCCTTGCTGCTGGTCAACAGAAGCTAATTGATAGCCATTGGACTCTAAAGATGCTTGGCAAAAATCCCACAATACATTGTATGCCACTGGCAATGGCTTAGAATATTCCCAGTGCTCACAACCTAGAAACCCCAATGTGATACATAAAAGGAGGATCCGCAGCATACTTGCTACTTTGGTGAGACTGCTTTTGAATTTGGCCCGCTGGCCGATACATAAAAGGAGGATCCGCAGCATACTTGCTACCTTGAATCTTTTTGCTAATTTCGTCAAACGCACCAAGATACATAAAAGGAGGATCCGCAGCATACTTGCTACGACTCCAGAAATCGAGAAAATGGAGCACTATAGCGGTCGGATACATAAAAGGAGGATCCGCAGCATACTTGCTACTCCGGAAGAGCAAATGGATCTTCAGGCTCTGTGATTTTAGGTTTTGGCCGCTCTTGCTCTTGTGTTTCTGCCGGTGTCTTGAGTGCTAATCTGGCATAAATAAATTGCAGCAACAGCATGGCTTCATCTACATCATTGCCCATAGGGGTCCACATTGCTTCAGAAGGCGCAGCCGGGTTGTCCACATTTCGATTTTGGTCTCGTTGGACACATATTTTGACTAAATATTGAGGGCCAGTAGGCTTAACCTCATTTATATCAAGCGGTTTTTTAAGATCACGTATATCTTCCACAGCCTGGTATGGTTCAATTTTAAGAGAGACTTTTTGGCGATACCCTTCCAAATATTGAAGAGACATCTGCTGCCGCCAATCTGTTTCCAATTCACGTTTTTCTTGAGAGGCTTTCGCCACATCATAGCGCCTGTTCACCACATCATAGCTCACACGCCATATATCTTCGACAGCGTATGGCAAAGGCTCAGAATCTACCCATTCGCAGATATTGCAACCACAAAGAGCAAGACATCCGTAACATGTTATCAAATATATACTTAATTTCATAATAAACCTTCTTGAAATAGAGTTACCTACATTCCGCAGCTTCTAAGTGAAAGAATAGCATTTTTCTACCTCTGCCCCCAGGAGTCCAATAATTTTATG
>JAKLHB010000568.1 GCA_022710345.1 Planctomycetota bacterium | reverse complement strand
AAAAATGCCCATTTGTAGAAATAATGTAATATGTTGGAGCAACCAATACTAGCCAGCCTGCCACAAGCGAAAAATACATCACAAATTTGGTATCTCCTGCTCCTTTGAGGGTACCAGAAAAAATCACATTGCATGTATCAAATAAAGAATAAGCAGCAATAAATCTAAGTAAAATAATAGCTTGTGGCCGTAATCTTTCAAGTACCACAGGATCAATATTCACGGCAAATGGCCAGAGAAACAGATCAGGTAGAATCACATAACAGAGTGCAATTGTCCCCATATACAAAAATGTGAGGTGGAAAGCTCTCCACGTAGCGCGTACTGCAAACTCGGGCCGATTAGCACCCAATTCTTGGCCCACAAGGATGCTGGTGGCAATCGAGAGGCCAATCATTGGCAAAAATGCAATTGTGTTGATTTGAAATGCAAGGGTTGTGACAGTCAGTTCATCGGTACCTAATCGCCCAATGAGGATGATGAAAAATGTGAAGGCTAAGTTGTCTAGCATGAATTGAAGGCCATTAGGACCACCATAATACATCAATCGTTTGAACAAAGCTCGATCTATGCGGCAGTGATGAAACAGCCCGTATGCTTGTCTATACTTCTTAGAACCAAAGAGTAGCCAAGAAAATACGATGGAACTAAATAGAGTAGAGAACACAGTTGCCCAGGCTGCTCCTGCAATACCTTGTTCAGGAAATCCCCCATAGCCGAAAATCATGAGATAATCAAAAACAATGTTCACGCATGTAGCACCAAGGTTGACCCACATGATGGTCCAAGTTCTGCCTAAGCCGCTGAAAAAAGAAGAGAGTACACTAGAATAAACAGCCAAACCAGAACCAAAGCATAGGATTCTAAAATATTTGGCTTCCAATTCTTGTAATTTGGCATTGTGGCCAACTAAAGCAAAGATAAAATCTGTGGCTGGTGCTAAAAAAACAAACAAAAACGCAGTAATTCCAGCAAAATAAATGCCTTGCCAAAGGCATGCTCCAATTCGTTCTGGCCTTTGAGCTCCATAATATTGTGCGACAAAAGTACTTACATAAGAGCCAGTGCCTAGAAAAAAAGAAATAATCGTAAAAGAAATGATGCTCGATGGCATGGAAGCAGCCAGTGTTTCTGCAGAATACCACGTCAAAAACATTCGATCCACAAAGCTTTGGATCGTCCAAGAACTGGTGCTTAAAATCAGTGGAAATGCGAGTTGCAAAACATCTCTATATCCACAAGGCTCCTGCCAACGCTCTCGGAATAAAAGTCTCCAATTTTGCATAAATTGCCTTAACTATTGCAGCATTTTCTTCATTTTGAACTTATCATATAATGAATAGCCTCTGATTGCAACAACTTTTCATTTTTAGCTTGACTTTTTGCTGAGTTCTGACATAATCAAGCCAAGAATTTTCTTATAAAAGGACTAAGAATGCACAAATTGATGGAGCTTGCCAAATATCTCCGAAATCCAGACAATGGCTGTCCTTGGGATCGTGCACAAACATTCGATACTTTCAAACATTGTTTACTAGATGAAGCTCAGGAGGCCATTGCTGCAATTGAAAAGAAAGATTTTCTTAATTTAAAAGAAG
>JAKLHB010000567.1 GCA_022710345.1 Planctomycetota bacterium | reverse complement strand
ACTAGTGGCTTTGATTCTATAGTCTTTCCATGTTGCCAATGGAGTTGCTTCGCTCACAGCTTCATACTTACCTTGCATTTTGCGGTGTTCTAAGATGCCTCTATGATCTACTAGCCCACCTAGGCCTACTAAGCTAGGTTTCCATTGATCCAATTGCAATGTATTTGGGAATGGTTCTACAAAAGCACTGCCTGTCATATACAGTGGAAAGCAAATATAAACAAAGCATCTGGCGACAATGGCTGCATTAAATGGATTTTTGCCAGTTCCGCCAAATACCTCTTTGCCCAAAGCAACACCGACTGCAATGCCAAGAGCCACCATCCATAAAGGTAAGGTCGGTGGCAAAATCAATGGATACAAAATGCCTGTGATGAGAAATCCCTCTGTAATCTCTTCTTTTCGAATGACGCAGAATAGGACTTCTACTAAACCACCCACGATGTATGAAGTCAAAATGACCACAATGGCACGCCAGCCATAAAAATAGACAGCGGCAAGTGCAGAGGGTAGTACTGCAAACAAAACAGTGATCATGAAACGTTTTACATCCACGCCATCTCTGATATGAGGCTTTTCTTGGGTTACAGTAGGCTGCCCATAGAAAAAAGCATCTGTGGCATCTAAAATAGGCTTAAAAAGCTTTAACTGTGGATGCTGTTCTAGCAAACGATAGTGCAGATCGAGTAATTTTCTCAACATACGCTTATTCCATTAAACCTGCTTCACGCAGCTCCTGCTTAGCTTTTTGAATATTCGTCATGATTGGGATTTTGGAAGGGCATACATAAGAACATAGCCCACATTCCACACAAGATTGAAGTTTTAAACTCAATGCCTCATCTGCAATTCCATGAGTCGCATATTTATGCAAAAGATGTGGATATAATGGCCTTGGGCAGACATCTTCGCAATATGAGCATTGAATGCATGGACGGAGTTCTCCATGGACATTCGTTTCAGGCTTTTTAGACATTGGCAAAACAGCATTTGCAAACACACCGCTATAGGAATCTGTGCGCAGTCCTGGACGAAGGAAGAACAAAAATTTACGGCTGCGTTCTTCTTCCAGCAATGTGATGCATTCTGTCTTTGCAGTGATCACGGATGTTTCTTCTACACAATCACCTAAAAGAGCATGCCCAATCAAAGGACGAACTTCTATGCCTGGTTTGGCAAATTTTGCCAAAATTTCGCTAATTTTGGTTCCTATATCCACGCTAAGGGCAAAATTTTCTTGAAATCCAGTTCCGCAAAGCCCAATGATTTTCTTATAGAAAGGAATACCTGAAACTACTGCATCATACACAGCTAAAGCATCTGCGAGCTTGAGCACTACAATTCCCTGATCTAGGAAAGATTTGCCTGGGGGCAATACCTGACCTGTGAACGTTTCTACAAAAATTTGAGGCATATCTTGGGGATATTTGGGCTTTAGCGCTTGAATTTTGACATCACTACCTGCTAATAGTTCTTGGATTTTTTGAAGAACTTGAGGCTCTTTTCGAGAAACACCGATATAAGTGGCCGGATTTTGATATAATTTACGTAAAATTAAAATTCCTTTGGCAGCCTGGTTCAACCGATTATCGCAAGCAAT
>JAKLHB010000566.1 GCA_022710345.1 Planctomycetota bacterium | reverse complement strand
CCTTTTAGGAAAATCATAAACAGAAAGTTTCATATTGGATCAATGAGCAAGAGTGTTTTGTAATAACTAGCCTTTTAGGAAAATCATAAGTACAGAAAGATCAGCCGGTGTAACACCATCCATACGAGAAGCTTGTCCCAGAGTACGAGGTTGAACTTGGATCAGTTTTTCTCGTGCTTCTTTTGAAAGGGCCGTGACGCGATTATAGTCAAAGTTTGTGGGAATTTTATACGATTCCAAACGGCTAAGCTTTTCAATCATCTCATGCTCTCGGCGGATATAGCCGTCGTACTTGAGCTCAATTTCCAATTGCTCAATGGCTTCATCATTTCCAAGCAACTCTGTGATCCATGTATGTATGGTCGGATCTACAAACTGTAGTAATGGCTTTAGACTCAATTGTGGACGTTTGCAAAGTACCGCGATACTTTGGGTACCTTCAATTGGATTGGTTTGCAAAGATGTCACATACGCATTTACCTCAAGGCCGCCAATATATATTTTAGGCAATTTCTCCATGGCTTGAGCAATTAACTGCTCTTTCAACTGGACTTTGGCATACTCAGATTTTGGCAAAAGCCCAAATTCATAGCCAAAGCGACTCAGGCGGCGGTCAGCATTGTCTTGTCTCAACAGTAACCGATGCTCTGCCCTTGAGGTAAAAATACGATAAGGTTCATTGGAGGTTTTGTTGATTAAATCGTCAATCAACACACCAGTATAAGCTTCATTGCGGTGAAGGATAAATTCAGGCTTGCCTTGAATTTTTAATGCAGCATTGATCCCTGCTACAAGCCCTTGGGCAGCCGCTTCTTCATAGCCTGAAGTGCCATTGATTTGGCCTGCAAAGTACAGGCCTTTGATTTTTTTGGTTTCCAGAGTTGGAACCAACTGATACGCAGGAAAAAAATCATATTCAATTGCATAGCCTGGCCTCACCATTTCTGCTTTTTCCAAGCCAGGAATGCTATGCAAGCCTTCTAGTTGAATGTCCACAGGTAATGACGTAGAAAATCCATTCACATAAATTAAGTCGCTGTGAAGGCCGTCTGGCTCCAGAAATATTTGATGCTGCTCTTTGTCTGCAAACCGCACGATTTTGGTTTCCACAGAAGGGCAATACCTAGGCCCAATGCCCTTAATCCTGCCTGTGAACAGTGGGGATCGTTCAAAACCCTTTCGCAAAATATCATGTGTGACTAAGTTGGTATAGGTCAAATAACAAGGAACTTGAGGCAAAAAAGGAAACTTGGATTGATCTGTACGTTTTGAAAATGGGACAGGGACTGTATCCCCAGGTTGAATTTTTGTTTTGCCGTAATCAATGGAATCCTTATGCACACGAGGCGGGGTGCCAGTTTTTAGCCTGCCTACTTCAAACCCCAATTGCGCTAAAGATTGCGAAAGCCCAACTGCCGCAGGCTCATTGATGCGGCCGCCTTCCCAGATCGTTTCGCCTGCGAACATCACTCCATTTAAAAATGTGCCACAGGCCAAGATCAAGGCATAGCAAGAAATTTCTTTACCACTGGCGAGACCTAGACTTGTCACCTGGCCATCCTGCGCCAGCACAGTTTTTCCCATGTCCTCTACAATGGTGAGGCCAGGCTGGCTGCTCACCATTCTCAGGCATTCTTCA
>JAKLHB010000565.1 GCA_022710345.1 Planctomycetota bacterium | reverse complement strand
AGTGCAACTGCAAAAGCATCCATGGAAAGTGCCAGGGATATGCCCAGTATAGTGTAGAGATTAATAGGATGCCCTTTCTGAAAAAGACTGATGATAACGAGAACTCATTCATTAAATCAGTTTTCAAAAATCTGTTAGAATTAAGTTTTCTTTTTGCCGAATTCAGAATCCAATGGAATAAAACAAAGCGTGATAAATCCTGGGATTGTAGCAGTGCATGCCCAAATAAAGAACAATGGATATCCTAATTTAGTCTGAATATATCCACTGACCATCTGCGGCAGCATCATGCCCAAAGCCATGAAGCCTGTGGCGATTGCATAATGGGCTGCTTTATATTTGCCTTGTGCACAATACATCAAGAAAATCATGTAACCTGTAAAACCAAAGCCATAACCAAGTTGTTCTAATGCTATGCAGCCGGTGATCGTCCATTTACTTTCAGGCTGATAAAAAGACATATAGACATACAAAAGATCAGGTACATTGATGGCTAAAGCCATGTACCAAATCCATTTTTTCAGGCCATGTTGTGAAACCAAGAATCCGCTGATGATTCCGCCAATTAAAAGCGCAATCACACCAATCGTGCCATAGATCAGGCCAATGTCATCAGGTGCAAGGCCAAGCCCGCCCTTGATTCGTTCATCACGAAAGAATGGGGTTGCTAATTTAACCAATTGGGCTTCACCTAAGCGATAGAGCAAAATAAAAGATAAAATTGCTATAATGCCTTTTTGTTGGAAAAATGTAGTAAAAACTTCTGCCTGGTCTTTGAAAAATTTTGTCAAGGCTATGCGCCAAGGCAATTTTTCACGATTGGATAAGCCAAAAGGACGATCTGCTATAGGGTGTGGAACGATGGAAGAATGCCAGAAAAATATACCTAGCAAAAGGGTTGCAATGGCAAAAATGGAGATTTGCCAACTATGAGCAAGGGAAAAATGTTCTTTCTGTAACTGGCCAGCAAGATAAGGTACTGCCCCGCCTGCCAAGATCAATGCAATTCTAAAAAATGTCGAGCGTATCCCAGAAAACCAGGCCTGTTGGCTCTGGTTTAGTCCTAAAAGATATAGTCCATCACACGCAATATCATGGGTTGCTGAGGTAAACGCAGACAAATACCAGCAAATCATGGTAATGGGAAAAAAATAAGGATGCACAATGCTGGCACCAACCAATGCAAATCCAATTGCCATCAAAAATTGGCACCAGATCATAAAATTGCGTTTTGTGCCATATAAATCAATGCATGGTCCCCATAATGGCTTGAGGACCCAAGGAAGATAAAGCCAGCTTGTCCAAAAAGCAATATCTGTGTTGGAAATCCCAAGGTCTTTATACATGAGCACGGAGACGGTCATCACCAAAGCATTGGGAATACCTTCGGCTATATAAGCTGTGGGAATCCAAGCCCAGGGGGAAATGCGTTTTCCGCGGGAATCTTCAATGCCTTGATGGATGCTAGGCTCAGAATCTGAATTCTCTGGCACAGAATCAAGGTTCGTGCTTTTGGTTCTAAGATTGGACATGTTTTTCCTTTTGTAATCAAAATTTATCCAAAACTTGTAATAAAAAACGGATTGGGAAGCAAAATTTGCCCCCAATCCGCTCATGGCTAGGTCATTTCCTAGCGATA
>JAKLHB010000564.1 GCA_022710345.1 Planctomycetota bacterium | reverse complement strand
GCCATCTCAGCAGATGCAGGAGCAGCTTCAGCGACTTCAGCGATTTCGGCCATCTCAGCAGATGCAGGAGCAGCTTCGGCGACTTCAGCAATTTCGGCCATCTCAGCAAATGCAGGAGCTTCAGCAAATGGCATAGATGTAGGAGCAGTTTCAGCAGCTTCGCCATGCGGTAAAGTTTCAGCTATTTCTTGGCCAAAATCAGCTTCTTGCTCGTTCATATCGAAGCTATCTGGTAAAGCAGGCTGTTCTTCAACCTTGGTGGCCTCTATTGGCACTGCTTCTGAAATATCAAGCTTGGGAGATGCCTCTTGATTTGTTTTTTCTGGAATACTAGGCTTAGAATCATCAAAAATTTCTTCAATAACATCAGACTCTTGGATTGGGGAACGCATTTCTTCTGGGACAGACAAATCCATGCCAAAGCCAGGTTGCGGAGATTCAGGGATTACCTCCGGAGGAGCAGCAATTTCAGTGCCACCATTGGATCCACTATCTAAAAGTTCTGGTGAAATTTCAAAAAATTCGGCTGCTGTACCTGCATGAGCCAGCAGTGCTGGGTTTTCTGGAGATACCTGGTCTGTGCTGGCTGTTTCATTTGACTCTGCAGTGATAACTGCCATTGGCTCTGGTGCCTCTGGGCTCACTACGATTCCCTGAGGTTGAGAAAAGTCTTCTCCTTCACTAGCAATGACAATTCCTTCAAAAGGAATAGGCTCTGGAGTGATATCAACATTAGGTGGTTGCACTTTATTGCTTGCTTCTTCATCGGGGGAGATGATAATGCCTGCATCAAAATCCAAAGAAATCGGTGGTGGCGGTGGTGGTGGCGGTGGTGGCGGTGGTGCTACAGTAGCCACGCTGACCAACTTGCTTGGTAACGAAGCAATTGCTTCATCCATACTCTTGTAAATAGTTAAGATAGAAGAAATGCCAAGCATATCGAAAAGATCAGCAATCTTACGAGCCACCATGACCAATTTAACATCCCCATTTTTTTCTCGAAATTTATCCAAAATTTTT
The DNA here is from genome assembly GCA_022710345.1 of Planctomycetota bacterium. Classification (GTDB taxonomy): domain Bacteria; phylum Planctomycetota; class Uabimicrobiia; order Uabimicrobiales; family JABWCH01; genus JAKLHB01. The sequence continues at coordinate 626 of JAKLHB010000564.1, read as the reverse complement.
ACCAAAATGCCAAGGCCGGTACTATTCATGTAAAAGACTTGGGCAAAATTTAGGATGAGGAAGGTAACATTTTGTTCATGCAGGCTAAATGTTTTGGCTTCAAATTTTTTGACTGTAGTTCCATCAATGGAACCTTTTAGCTCTGCCAAAGCAACTGAAGTGCCATCTTCTAGCTTTTCTAATTTAAGCTGAAAATCTAAATTCCCCATAAACTAACCTTTCCAATTCCAATTTGGAATATATCCATCATCATGCAAACAAGTTCCTTGTTTCCTTATGGATAGAATAATTTTATGCTTTTACATTCTATCGGAACGGTAGGAAAGTAAGCTCAACCAGGGCTCAAGTTTTTAAGCCGCTTATTTTTTTAAAGTACTTGTCAAGATGACCCAAGTGAAAGAAGTTAAGGATAAGTTCAGTTTATACAATCCTTTTTGTTTTGTCAATCCAAATTTGTGTAAACATGAGCAGAAAAGTAGATTCACCCAAGCTGCTAGTGATTTTGCTCTTTTCTGGTAACCGCAGGGCAAATTTATAAATCATCTTCAGTCTCGTATAAGATTGCACTGTAGCAAAGTTTTTTGCCGCGAAGCGGTTTGGGAATAAAGCCTGGGGTTTCTAACCCC
>JAKLHB010000563.1 GCA_022710345.1 Planctomycetota bacterium | reverse complement strand
ATATCTGAACGATGATCTGCTTTAGAAGCATCCATGAGTTGTTCTGGAGCAATATATCCAACCATGCCCATTCCTTTACCAGGTTGGGTGAGGTTGGCTGTGTTGAACTCATCTTCTAGGCACTTGGCTAACCCTAATCCAATCAACTTAGGCACATTTTCTGGCCCAATTAAGATATTGGATGGATTAATATCTCGATGAATGATTTTTTTCTTGGTCGTATAGTTCAGCGCACCTGCAATGTATCCCATGATTTTGGCTGCGATCTCTACACTCAGCATGCGTTTTTCTTTTAAAATCACATCAAGGCTCTCACCTTTGACATGTTCCATGACCAAAAATGGGATTTTATAGGTTACATTGCTTTTATCGAGTGTATAAATTCCACTATCATAAATTTGCACAATATTGGGATGGCTCAGTTGGCCAGATACTTTAGCAACGTTCAAAAAGCGTTTGAGAGCTTTTGGATTTTCTAACCATTTTGGTGCCAAGGTCTTAATAGCTACAAATCTTTTGAGAGAAAGGTGTTGTGCTCGATATACGACTGCCATTTCACCCACACCGATGAGTTGTTCGACATGATACCCATTGAATTCAACACCGACCAGGTTGATTTCCTTGGGAATGCGAAGCGTTTCATTAATTCGTTCTTCTGGTGCCAAGCTCGTTGTTTTTTCAACAGGTTTGATAAAGGAAATTGTGAGATGGCTGGTGCTGGCAAGCCCTACTTCGTCTCCATCATTGAGTGCCCGTGGTTCTTCGATCTTCTGTCCATTGACAAAAGTGCCATTTCTGCTTTTTAAATCTTCTACGAACAATTGCCCAGAATCGTCGTAGATCATTTGGCAATGAGCGCGCGATATATTTTTATCATTTACCCAAAGCTGGACACCTTCACCTCGTCCAATCACAAGTTTGTAACCTGGAGTGAGATCGCTCGTAACCAGTTTTGGCCCTTTGCCATCTTCAAATAAACTCAATCGCAGTTTTACAACCATACTCATAAAAATTCCGCACGAAAACTCCAACCACCCTGGGTGGAGAGGAAGTGCGACCTCCAGTTTTCCTAATGAAATGGACAAAAAATACGCAGAGAGAGCGACCTCTACGTAAAATTCTTGCCGCTCCAAGAGGGTAACATGCTCTTGGGCATCTGGTGAATGCCATTGGCTGCCTGCTCATTAGGCGGGTAGCTGACATATTTCATATTTATAAAATACATTCAACTGCTAGAAATAACAATGCTTATAAAGCTCCAACTGAAAAACATTGTCCAGAAATAATTTCCTGATGCAAAAATTTTACCAGCATACGTCAAAATTCGCAAGTCAAATTTTGATCTATTCTAAAGAATTCTGAAATTTGCAAAAAGCCTTGAGAAAAATATAGAATTACTGGATGAAGGTATATGTAAAAGTAGTTATATTCCATTGAGTTATAATCAAAGCTATTGATTATAACTCAATTTTTTTGAATTCAGCCAAACGAAGACGATAGAATACTTGATTCGTGCGTAAGTTAGCTTCCTCTAAAGGAGCAGGATAAGAAGACGTGCATTTTAAAATAGCAATATCATGATTGCCCATCCGACGACACGCAGCAACAGCAAGCTCCAAATCGCTCAATGTCGCAATTCCATTGGAAATGATCATGGGCTTTTGCTTGCTGGC
>JAKLHB010000562.1 GCA_022710345.1 Planctomycetota bacterium | reverse complement strand
GCTCAACCAACATCAGTCCAGGCTCAACCAACATCAGTCCAGGCTCAACCAACATCAGTCCAGGCTCAACCAACATCGGTACAAGCTCAACCAACATCAGCGCAGGCTCAACCAACAGTCCAGGCTCAACCAGCATCGGTACAAGCTCAACCAACAGTCCAGGCATCGGTACAAGCTCAACCAACAGTCCAGACTCAACCAGTATCAGTCCAGGCTCAACCAGTCCGTGTTCAGACTCAATCAGAACCCGTGACTTTCAAAAAAACATCACAACCTCCAACGCAACTCGAATCTGGACAGGTTGCAAACAAAGTCGAATCTCGAACATCAGAACCCACTGCTACTTCGCATGTTCTCGCACCAGCTAAGACAGCAAAACCTACTCCAACACCTCTTGAAACAACTCAATCTTTAGCGCAACCTATGCCTGGGAATCCATGGGACATCTTTGTTACAGAAGTCAGTAAAGAGTATCCACATATACATACCATGTTGGCGGTTGACACAAAATATGAGATTAAAGAACAAATATTGCTCATTCGTTTACCACCTGGAAGCGCAATTTTGGTCAGTAATCTTCAAAACAAGAAAACATGGCTAAATAGAATTGCACAACAAGCTTTTGCCCAAAAACTTACTGTAGCTTTTGAAGTCCAAGCAGCAGGAACTCCACCAGAGCTAGACCCAGTGACCTTAAAAGTAATTGAGTTTTTTGGCGGAAAAATTGTTCGCGCATGAAAATCAAAAAAAACAGGGTAAGCTCACTTTGGTGAGCTTACCCTGCGAACAAGGTGGGAAAAAGGTTTTTAGGTGCTACTTGGGATAGGGCGCTTGATATGTCTTTATTAAATCAAATAAACGTTATTCTGTCAAGCATTTTTTAGAAAAAAAATAATTTTTTTATTCTTTTTTGGAAATAATCAAAGGAAAATTCGATGAAGGTGATTGCAATTAACGGAAGCCCTCGAAAAAACGGCAATACTACGATTGCCATTAACACTGTATTCAAAGAATTACAAGTACGTGGTATTGAAACTGAAATGATCGAACTATGCAGGCATAAAGTCATGGGATGTATTGCTTGTATGGGCTGTGCAAAAAATCGTGATGGCAAATGCGTTTTGGATGATGATTTCAATGGAATTTATGCTAAACTTCGTGAAGCAGACGGAATCATCATTGGTTCACCTGTCTATGTCAGCGGCATGACAGGGCAAACTAAATGTTTTATTGATCGTGCAGGTTTGGTAACCAAGGTCAACGGAAGTCTTTTAGCCAGAAAAGTTGGAGCGGCTGTGGTTGCAGTACGTCGAGCTGGTGCATGTGCTACATTTGCTGCCATCAACTATTTCTTCTTGATTGGCGAAATGATTGTCCCAGGCTCTACATATTGGAATTTGGGGCAAGGACTTCAACCAGGCGACATCCAAAGAGATGAAGAAGGCATCCAGACTTTCATCAACCTTGGCAAAAATATGGCATGGCTTTTGGAAAAAATTCATCATTAAAACATTTCCCATTTCCCAATATAACAAATTGGGGAAGAGCCAATATCATCATTTTTTGGCATGCCCATCCTTAACACCTTGGCATGCCAAGTCTTCAAGCAACATGGAGCTACGTAATGGATTTTTTTCAAACATACCCCTGGCTACTTGCCATTTTGATCTTTTGTG
>JAKLHB010000561.1 GCA_022710345.1 Planctomycetota bacterium | reverse complement strand
GAAACCCCAGGCTTTATTCCCAAACCGCTTCGCGGCAAAAAACTTTGCTGCAGTGCAATCTTATACGAGAGTTCTCTGAAAATTTGGAGGTTTAAAAAAGAAATTGACATATTGAAAATCATCGGCTAGAATATAAATAACTTATTGATAAAATTTGGAGGTAAGCAAGCTTTGCTTGCAAGCAAGTTTAATTAGGAGTGCGCGTTAACTGATTTCAAATCAGTTTCTTAGCGCAAAGTTTATGAAAAATCTCATTTTAATGGCTGTATTGTTCAGCATCGTTTCATTGGTAGTAATGGCTGATGAAATTCCACTCAGTAGTCATTCTGAAGATTCATCTTTTAAGCTGGTTAAGGAAGATTTAAGAAAATTTCCCACAGCAATTCTCGATACTCAATGCCATCTCAAATCTGTGATTACTGAAACCGTGGAAACTGTGCAAGGGCCATTTAGCAAAGTGACAATTCCTGGTTTTGCTTTGACCCAAGCATTAGGCAAACCTCAATTGCCAGTGTTGACTCGATCTTTAGAACTGCCCATGGAGATGGAAGTTTCAGCCGAAGTGCTCTCCAAAACAGCAACTGAATTTAGTCTCGCCAGTTTGCAACTGTTCCATCCCATCTATCCTAGCCAATCTGAAAATCCAGAAAATACTGATTTTGCTTATGATATTGCAACCTATCAAAAAGGTTATAGCCAAAAAGCTTTGGTTTCTGTAAAAGCAATTGGTATCATTCCTGGCGCTAGGGTTTGGAATATTCAAGTTGTACTTGCTGATTATGATCCATTGCAGTCCAAAATTAAATTTTATAACGATATTGTGATACGCCTTCATTTCAACAACATGAATCTAGGCACTTTGAAAAGTGTGCACCAAGCGCTCTTTACCCCAATTATTGAACCTCTGGTGGGCACTGCCCAACGCGGCTCTCCAGTTGTCCAGTTGTCCACAGATAAGTATTGCCATTTTGCCCAAAATGATGGTCAATATACCATCAGCACCAGCGAAGCCAGTTTCAAACTCTTTGGCAATACCTATTCTTATGACTATTCAGAAGATCAAGGCATGCCCAGCCGTGTGATGGTGAGCTTAGCTCCATACTCTGCTGTAGAAATCACGCCTGCTGGAACAAGACTGCAAGATGGCTCTGTTTGGACACTCGTCCCTGAATTTTCTATGGCATGGATTGTCAAAGCCAGCAAATGCGCCTATTCTGCTACCTACAAAGTGCAAGCCACTGGACGTTTATTGTCTGCCTATAAAAAAGTTCAGATCAATTACGCTGGTGGAACTGTCAACATGGTCGGTCTTGATCATGCAAACAGTGATCCTTCGCAATTGGGACTACAAGGCGGCGACATTCCAACCACCTGGACCTATCATTTGGAAATCTATGTCCTAGACTTTGATCTTTACAAAGATGTTCATTTCAATGACGGCATGGTAGAATGGCGCGACACCTTCAATATGAGCAAAGTGATTTGCCGCCAGCCCCTGAGCCTTTGCAGCAAAAGCATTATCATTGGTATTGTCAAGGACGACCCATTACTGTGGGCAAGCCCTATTTACACAATCAACCTTAAAAAAGGCAGATAGAGAACTCTCGTATAAGATCGCACTGCAGCAAAGTTTTTTGCCGCGAAGCGGTTTGGGAATAAAGCCTGGGGTTTCTAACCCCAGGTTATGCCGA
>JAKLHB010000560.1 GCA_022710345.1 Planctomycetota bacterium | reverse complement strand
GTGCCTTGCATCGCATCTGCGATCGCCATTGTTTTAGTCCCGGGTGCTGCGCAGATATCCAGTATCTTGGTGTTGGGCTGGGGATTCATCATCTGCACCACCTGAAAAGCAAAATGCCCAATAATCTGGTAGCGATTTTGAATTCGGCTGGTGAATTCAGAGAAATCCACGCCATGAGGTAGTTTGAGCAGACCATGCTGGGTGACTTCAACTGGAATTTTGAAACTATTCCATTCTGCTATGGCGGTTTGCAATGGTATTCTTGGTCGGAGATACAGGCTGGGAGATTGGTTCATGGCAATCAAAAGCTGCCGGGCAACCGCTTCGCCAAATGCCTGTTGCCAGGCTTGTGCTAATGCTTCTGGACAAGAATATACTGCACTCCAATAGGCCACTTGATTTTCTTTTGGATCAGGGAATACGGGTTTTGGAAAGAGCCATGCTTTGGCTTCATCAATTGGGAGTGTGCAGCTCTGCTCTGTGACTTTTGTGCATAATCGGGCTTCCCGAAATACCCGTTGCAAGATCGCGTGGACATAACCCTTAGCGTGAAACATGCGCTTTTCTTGAAGCAATTCTAACGACGTGTTGCAGGCTGCATACGATGGAATTTTATCCATGAATAAAAGTTGGTACAATCCTAGCCAAAGTACAGTTCGCACAATATCTTCTGGCTCGTGTTTGGAATAGGTTTGTATGAGAGCATCCAAGGTTTTATGCCGCCTAATGATGCCTTGAACTAATTCTGTCACCAAATTTCGGTCTTTGCCAGAAAGGGACGATTGGCACAAATGTTCGTCTAATAATTCTTTGCCAAATTTATTTTTAGCTTCTTGTAGAATCCGAAGTGCTAAACTGCGGCTTTGAAGTCCAATCTTACTCATAAAGTAGCCGTAACCATTGAGTTAAAAGGTGTTGGCATTTTTTGTTCATTTCCCAATGCCAGTGATGATATATAAAGCAGCATATTCTGGACAATCATCAGTAACATACGCATAACCATCTTGTACATAGACACGCGAAGCATAACCATCCACCCTGTATGTTCCTACCGACTTTGGCTTATAAGGTGAAGAAATATCGAGGACTTTGAGGCCAAATTCTTGATCAGCTACATAAGCATACGGTTCAATTACATAAATTCCTGTTGAAGTACTGCTTTGTGTGGTAAATGAACCAACAATTTTGGGATTTTCCGGATTACTAATATCAATTACTTTGACCCCATCATAAGCTTTTAGTACATAAGCATACGAACCACTTACATCTATATGAAGAGCTAGATCACCAATAGCGCATTTTGCGACCAATTTGGGATTATCGGGTTTGGTAATATCCAGCACTTTAAAATCCGTATAATCCGCTAAATAAGCATAAGATTGGGTTAACGCAAGTGCACTCAGACCTGTGCATGTGTAAGATCCAATGTACTGAGGATTTTTAGGATTAGCAATATTGAGGATCTGCATGCTGCCGCCATCGGCTACATACGCATAGATTCCCTTAATCTTGGAACTTCTCGCATAACCTGGAGTATTATAGGTCCCGACTGTAACAGGACTTGCTGGGGCTGTAACATCCACAACATGAAAACCACTAGCGCCAGCAGAGACATAGGCATAATTTCCTACAACCTCTACTCCAAAAGCATAATCAGAAAACTGGCAAGAGCCCACAATGGATGGCCGAGTTTTGTTCGAAAA
>JAKLHB010000056.1 GCA_022710345.1 Planctomycetota bacterium | reverse complement strand
ACTGAATTGCGCGTTCTAGCAGATATGATCAAGAAATCTTCTGAAAAAGCAGCGGGTATGTTGGCGACAGTACACGAAGGCAAAGTATTTATAGTTGCCTTTGTATCAGATTTGCTGGCACCGCTGACCAAAGTTCATGCAGGCGAACTCATCAAGCTTGCAGGACCCATCATAGGTGGCGGCGGTGACCCCCGTCGTCCTGAATTTTCTCAAGGACAGGGGACCAAATGCGATGCTGTGGAAAGTATGCTACAGCAAATTCAAACCATCATCCAGGAAAAATTGGCAGCAATTTAAGAAAATTTTGTTGCACAATGCTTGCTTTCTTGATAAAATTACAGCCATTCGTGGTATAGAAAATTGTTTTTTATTTTATAATATATTCACATAGAATAAATTAAGTATTATTTTGTCGAGGTTAATATGCCTTTACCAAAACGAAGACATTCCAACGCACGTACTAGAATTCGTCGGGCACATGATGCCCTAACCGTACCTGGATATACACATTGCAGTCATTGTGATGCTGTGATTCGCCCCCATTCTATTTGTGATGTATGTGGACATTACAAAGATAAGCTAATGATTAAAATTAAAGAAAAAAAAGCACCCAAAAGTAAATCGTAAAAGAAATGAAGTCCGCTGTTTTATGCAATTTTGATTGAGCAGCGGACAAAATTTTCTTTTTTTGAAAAAACATGCCATGCAAAAAGGAGTTTTGAGGTGAAAGAAGAAGAAATCTTAAAAAAACTTGTTCAACTTGTCTCCAAGAAAACAAATATGCCAATTGCAAAAATTACTCCAACAAGCGAATTTAAAAAAGATTTAGCTTTGGATTCGCTGACTATGGCTGAGCTAATGATGGAAGTAGAGGATGCTTTTGAAGTTACTATCTCAGATGAAGATGCTGAAGGAATCAAACAGCTTAAACATGCTGTAGAATATATCCAGAAACGCGCTAGAAAGTAGGATGTTTATGTGTGCCAAACGCAGGGCTGTCATCACTGGACTGGGCGCGGTCACTTGTTTAGGCCCTACTGTCAAAACAAATTGGGACAGATTATTAGCAAAGCAAAGCGGCATTTCCACGATCAGCAAATTTAATGCTGCAGAATATGCTTGTCAAATCGCAGGCGAAATTAAAAATTTCGACACCACTGGATACATTGAGGCAAACGATGTGCGCAGGTATGATTTGTTCACACAATATGCCTTAGTTGCAGCCAGCGATGCCATCCAGGATGCTGGTTTTGAACTTGCCAAAGAAGATTTGACAAAATTTGGCGTAATCCTGGGTTCAGGGATGGGTGGCATGACCGAAGTAGAGGCCCAAGAAATTGTGATTCGAGAAAAGGGACCTCGTCGAGTATCCCCTTTTTTTGTACCAAAACTTATGATTAATGCTATTGGTGCTGAAATTTCGATCCGGTATGGATTCCAAGGCCCAAACTTCATTACCGCTTCTGCATGCGCCTCTAGCGCACATGCGATTGCCCAAGCTTTACGAGCTATTCAATATGGAGAAGCAGATGTGATGATCACAGGCGGATCCGAGGCTGTGATTACCCCTTTAAGCATTGCTGGATTTTGTTCTGCAAGAGCTCTGTCTTGTCGTAATGATGCTCCAGATAAAGCAAGCCGTCCATTTGATAAAGAGCGTGATGGATTTGTCATGGGCGAAGGTTCTGCCATCTTAATTTTAGAAGAATTAGAACATGCCCTGCGTCGCGGTGCTAAAATTTATGCAGAATTGCTAGGTTTTGGTGCCACTGCTGACGCATTCCATATCACACAACCTTCTGCCACAGGTGATGGTGCGATTCGTGCTATGAAAGCTGCACTCCAGGATGGCAAAGTGAATGCGACTGATATTTCCTATATCAACGCACATGGCACAAGTACCATTCCCAATGACAAGATTGAGACATTAGCAATTAAAACATTATTTCAAGAAAAAGCTTATGCAATTCCTATCTCTTCTACCAAATCTATGATTGGACATTTATTGGGAGCTGCAGGTGCTATAGAAGCAGTTGTAACAGCTCTTAGCGTTTTTCACAATCAAATACATGCTACTGCAAACTATGAAAATAAAGACCCCGAATGTGATTTGGATTATGTAGGTGGTGATGCACGACAAATCAATGTTCAGTACGCGTTGTCCAATTCTTTTGGTTTTGGCGGCCATAACGTATGCCTTTTGTTTGCTAAATTTTCATAGCATTGCCTGGGCGATGGAGCCATCCAGTACAAGTTTGGAAGACAGCACATCTTCCATCCTTCTTTTTTAACTCAAATTTAGGAGAAGCGGCTTTGCCCCGTTTAAATATCGGGGTTCCACCGCTAATTTTCTATGAATTTTGAGCTTGCAGTTACCCAAGGGAAATGGGCTGGTCTTCGCCAACTGATTACAAACAAAGGAAAGATTTTAATTGGGCGAGACGCTGCCTGCGATTTAGCAATCGAAGATCCTCTGCTATCCAGACAACACTGCTTGTTAGAATGCAACGGTGAAGAATTTAAGCTAGTGGATCTCAAAAGCCGCAATGGTACTTATGTGAATGGCCAACGCATTCAAGAAAAACTTGTAACCCAAAGTGACGAAATCAGGCTTGGTCATCATATACTCCACCTCCAGGCAGCCCCTACATCCCCAGAAATACCACAACCTACGGTTGGTTTATGCAGTCGTTGCCAACGAAAAATTTTACAAAAAGACCTTTTAAACCATCGCGCGGTTCGACATGGGAATCATTTGTATTGCCAACAGTGTTTGGAGCGAGGCATTGATTCCAAAACTATGGGCAAGCTTCCTGCTTTACCTGGCAAAGGGGAAGTACGTCCTGCATTGCCGGCAGCTCCTACAAAAGTAGCAAAACCCATAGACACAGCTCCTCTCCGGAGCACTTCTTTGCCTGCAAAAGGCAGTTTGCCTGCTAAACCGAACATTCCAACCCCTACGAGCGATGAGATGACAATGTCAGATTTATCGTCAAGCAGCACACCAAGTAATATTGGCCAGTATAAAATACTCGAAGTACTTGGTGAAGGCGGTATGGGTTATGTTTATAAGGCCCAGCATGTCATTTTAGGGAATATTGTTGCTATCAAAGTCATCAAAGAAGAATTTGCCTCGCACAGCGATGTGCTCATGCGATTTCTTCAGGAAGCAAGGCTTGGCTTTAATTTGGATCATGCACATATTGTCAAAATTTTGGATGCTGGCGAAGTAGAAGGAACGTACTTTATTTCTATGGAATATTTTGCAGGCCAGAACCTTGCTTCTTTGGTGCAAATTAAAGGCACTGTGCAGGCTCTCACAGTCCTAAATTGGGCCATTCATCTTGCAGATGCTTTGCATTATGCTCATCAAAAGCAAATCATCCACAGAGATGTAAAACCATCCAATATTTTGGTGAATGAAGAAGACGTGGTTAAACTCGCCGATTTTGGTTTAGCCAAAGCTTGGCAAAAAGCAGGTGCTCCACAACTCACCTCAGCAGGCCAAATGTTGGGTACCATTCAATATATTTCACCAGAGCAGTTGGAAAATTCAAAGAATGTGGATCCCAAAGCGGATATTTTTTCATTAGCCGCTTCGTTGTATTTTGCTCTTGTAGGAGTCCCTCCTTTTGGACAAGAGCCGCTCGGCAAAGTGATCCACAATATTTTGCACACAGAACCACCTGCAATCAAACGCCCAGATATGCCCAAAGAATTTGAGGCAGCACTGTTCAAAGCTATGGCAAAACAAAGTACACAAAGATTCGCAAGCATGGCTGAATTTCGAGATACCCTGATAGCCATCCAAAAATCTCTGTAATGCTACAGTTGCCTATAAACTTGAGTGCGTGCTGGATCATTTCAAAACCCGGTTCAACTCATATCGAGTGTTTCCGGGTTTTATTTTTGTTGATTCTAACGAATTGGGCAATTTTTATAAAACCGACCTGTGCCAATTCAATGTTACCTTGCAGGCTAGAAAGTTGCTGCAATTAGCAGAACGGTTCGCTCAAAAAATACTATTTTTGAATCTTTTTTCAGAATGCTCTTGCGATTTTTGTCAAGCTTGGTAAAATCTGAAAAAAATAAATCACTGTTGCTCGGGTTCCCAGTGTATCTGCAAAAGAAGGATTTTTTATGCAACAACAATGCTGGCAACCAGAAGATGTTCTGGGTAATAAATATAAAATTAAAAAGGTGTTGGGACAAGGCCAAATGGGAATATCGTATCAAGTAGAACATTTTGATTGGGAAATGCCACTTCGCTTAAAATGCTTTGCTCAACCATACCTTGCTGCTCATTCTCAACAACTAAAATATACAATAGATCGGTGGATTGCATTTGATGGCGACCCTCATATTGCTTCAGCTTATTATTGGGACAATATTGGCAATGATCGTTGCCTGATCAGTGAATATGTAGAAGGTTTACCTCTGGATCAATACATCCAGAATTTGAATCACCCTGCGCCATTGCTGGATCTGGCTATCCAGCTTGCTTATGCCTTGGAAAGCAGCCATAAGAATCGGCTTTTTCACAGAAATCTTAAATTCCCTAATATCATATTAGCCAATGATATACTTTTTTTAAACGACTTTGCAGGTTCCTTGGGAGAAGATGCTGAAAAAGCCATGCATCATGATTTTCTGCAATATGCGCAAATCTTAGAAAGTTTATTTTCTTTAGAAGCAATAAAAAATTCAGTTCCTAAAGAAGTAATAGAATCCATTCAATTGTGCAAAAATGGAAATCCGACTTGGACGCAACTTGTTTCCTTATTAAAAGCTGCTTATGAAACCTTGCAATCTGGATTATATAAACGCAGTTCACTTATTTCGGCCAGAGTTCAAGTCGAAAAATTGCATAAGCAGGCTATTGCATATTGTGAAAATCAAGAGCTTACGTTAGCACAAAGTCTATGGAACCTTGCGGGAGAAAATAATCCTCCGAGCATGAATGCCCTCTGGAATAATTATTTGCTAGGTCTTCGGCAAGGTGCTATTTCGTTGAATCTATTTATTAAGACCATGGAAGATTTAACGGCATTTGAACATAGTCAGATATTGCATGCACAAGCAGAATTGGCCTTAGAAGTTGGCTGCCATATCCAAGAGACATTGGAAAGGCTCCAATCTACAGAGCTGACAACTAACCTCATGCGTGTCAAAGGAGAAATCCTATATCGCATTCGAAGCTTTTCTGAAGCAGCCCAAATTTTCCAACAGATTTTGGAAAAAACCGAGAAAAACAAAGACGATTGGTATCGTCTAGCAATTTCTTATTTTCATACACAAGAATTTTCAAAAGCCAAAGAAGTTTGCCAGCAAGGCATTCAAGAAAATCCTAACCATGCTTTGCTCCATTTAGTACTAGCCGTATGTTGCTATAGTGAAGGGAATGATGAACTTGCAGCAGAAGCCTTCCAAAAGCTTTTAGAAAAATACCCCAATGTTTTTTGGGTCTTAATGCACGTTGGCGATTTTTATGCAGGACGTGGACTATACACACGCAATATAGCCCAACCAAACTTAGAAAAAGCCCGGGCATGTTATGAAAAAGTCCTTGCAATCAGCCCGCTGAATAGCCGTGCTATCCGAGGCTTCAAGGCATCTGGGGGCCAAAAAGTCCCTAGCCCTGGCAAATATTGCATTCATTTGCAGGAATGGAGCCAAATTCGTCGTTTTGTAGGCCATGCCAGTTTGGTAACATCCGTGGCCATGACCCCTGATGGAAAATGGCTTATATCAGGCGATTGCGATGGCAATCTTTATCTCTGGGATATAGAAAAAGATGTCTTAACCACAGGATTGATTGGCCATAGTAAGCACATCACATCCTTAGCAATTACCCCAGATGGAAAGCAGGTAGCTTCTGCCAGTTGGGACCATAGCATTCGAATATGGGAGACCCCATCTGGCTCTTGTTTCTGGGAAATTCAAGGCCATCACGATAAAGTCACCAGCGTCCGTTTTACGCCAGACGGCAAATATTTAATTTCCGGAAGTTGGGATGGTACAGCCAAAATCTGGGATATACAGCAACATAAGCTCCTACATGTACTTGAACATGCAGGAGTATGGATTACAGACGTAGCCATTGCCGCAAATTTACAATGGGCATTGGTATGCACCGAAGAAGAAATGATTTGCCTTTGGGATTTATCCAATATCAAAATGCTCCAACAATTACGTGGGCTTAGCGTTTGCCTAAGCGCAGATGCTACCTTGGCAGTTACAAGCAATTATGGAAGCTTAGAGTGGTGGGAAATACCAAGTGGCAAAACCATTGATTCTATGAGTACCCCCAGAAAAGAAACTTGTTTGGGACTCACTCAAGACAACACCATTCTTTTAACCAAAAATGATGATGATATTCTCTCTTTTTGGGACCTTTCCAGTAAGCAAAAATTAAGCTATTTCACAGGCGAAGAAGCATCATGTGCCAGCATTTCACCATCTGGAGATTGTTTGGCCACAGGGGCCAATACCATGATTTATCTCTGGGAAAATATTGGAGCCCGGCCATTCCCATTGTTCCAACACACACATTTTTTACCTGCTATGATCCATGACACCCTCAAAACCCCAGATATGCTAGAACAAATTTACCGCAATGCTGAATTAGCCTTTGAGCAGAAAAAATACGTGGAAGCATTTCGATTGTACCAATCCATTGTGAAAATTCCAGGATATGAAAATTCAGAGCTCCTCTATGAACAGATGAATGAATGTGCCATTCGCCACCCTATTCTAAGAAAAACAGTGCACAGCATCATTCTAAAAGCTAGCCTTCCTATGATTGGCCCAGCAACAGGCTCTGCAATTGCGGCAGACGGCCGAATCGTGCTCATTGGCAATGATGATGACCCTATTCGTCAATGGAATTTGCAAAGCGGTTATATTAGCCATCGTTGGGAAAGCCACGAACGATGCGTATCAGCCCTTGCGATCAATGACAGTGGCAGCAGAGCATTGTCCGGAAGTTGGGATGGTAGTGCTATATTCTGGAACCTAGATCACCCCAACGAATGCCAAACCTTGCCTGTGACAAATACATGGATCACGGCGATTGCTATGAATCCAGAGGCTACATTTGGCCTGATTGGCACTAAAGACGGCAAAATTGTGTTATGGGACCTCACCACATTCCAAAGCAAATGCCTGCACCAAGGCAACCCTGATGCAATAGTATGCCATGTTGTGCTCAAATCCCAAATAGCCGTTGCTGCGCTTTTGGATGGAACTGTCCTTTCATGGGATATGATCAATGGCAATCCAATAGAACCCCATCGGCCCAATGAGCGCTATATCACAGCACTAGACACTTCGTATGACGGAACCCTGGTATTGTCCTCTTCACGAAATAGTGTGATCCTTCTTTGGGAAACCAGAACTGGCAAAGTACTCAAAGAATTTCAACACGAAGGTGAGGTGGTCAAGTACATCAAATACCTCCAAGATCGAAGCTTTATTTCAATAGCCAAAGATGGCGGGCTAAGAGTGTGGTCATTGGATTCCCCAGAATGCCTAAGCTATTATTACATCCATGACAGCCCCATTAGCACGGTTGCGCTTGCCAACAACGGACGTTTTTTAGTCAGTGCTGATGAATCTAAGACATTGAAGCTATGGGAATTAGAATGGGAATGGGATTTAGAACGCATCTAAATAAAAACGCACATCAATTGTAAGGTTGATGTGCGTTTTTGTTGATTCTATGGATTTCTGGAATTCGCCAGGATTTTTGAAGCCGCTATCTTACTTGCTGGCAAGTTTCTTCGACTGGCCGGTCGCCCTGCATTCACATACAGATGGCGATCATTTAAAGAAGACATAAGATTCTGCTGCTTAAAAGATTGTGAGCGTGTGTAGGGCATGTAATTTTCAAAGATGCAAAAACTACAGCCGCTATCTTACTTGCGCATCACATTGCGACGGATCATTTCGTCCAGTTTAGCCACTGGGTTTTGGAGCCTGGTTAAAAGAATCAAAGCTGAAATGACAAACGGTTTGAACCCAGCCTGTTTATAGGTTTCGATTCTGGCATGATCAAAAACAGTTTTGGATACTTCGCCGCGAGCGCAACTCACATCCGAAATATCTGCTGGCAAGCAATGCATATAAAGCGCATTGCCATTTGCCGTGAGCTTCATTTTGGCATCATCGCATTCCCAAGCCTGATGTTGCGCATTGTTGGCCAGGCATTCTTTTTCCAAAGCGCTTAGCCCAGGTTTATCACCTTTTTGAAGCAATGCAGTCCGGCGTTGCATGACCTGGTACGGTGCCCAAGATTTTGGATACACAATATCTGCGCCTGTGAATGCAGCCTCCATAGTATCCACGATTTCAAAACTGCCTTGATACTTTGCTGCATTCTTTTTGGCAAGTTCCACTACTTCAGGAATGAGCTCATATCCCTTTGGATATGCCAAGGAGACTTTCATCCCCATCCGTGTCATCAGGCCAATGATGCCCTGTGGAACCGACAGAGGCTTGCCATAACTAGGGGAATATGCCCAGGTCATTGCAATTTTTTTGCCCCGCAGTTTTTCCAATCCACCAAAATAGGTCTTGAGGTGCACTAGATCAGCCAAAGTTTGGGTTGGATGGTCAATATCGCATTGAAGATTGATGATGCTTGGCCGTTGATGGAGCACATTTTTTTTAAACCCATCTTCTACGGCTGCACCAACTTCGCGCATATAGCGATTGCCTTCGCCCAAGAAAATATCGTCCCGAATTCCAATCACTTCTGTGAGGAAGGAAATCATGTTGGCTGTTTCCCGCACAGTTTCGCCATGTGCAATCTGAGATTTTTCTTCATCTAAGTCAGATAATCCAAGGCCAACCGCATTCGCTGCAGAAGCAAAACTAAAACGAGTTCTTGTGGATTTATCCCTAAAAATAGAGATTGCAAGCCCTGTATCAAAAGCACGATAGGACAACCCTAACTTGTGCATTTCACTTAAGCATTCTGCAACCAAAAGCACTGCTTTGATCTCATCATCACTATGTTCCCAGGTCAATAAAAAATCTTTGTTATACGTTCCGATCTGGAGTTTTTTCAAAATTTCCAAATTGGTTTGCAAAGTGGCGTTCATCGCTTTTTCCTCAAAAAACAACAACATTATTTTCTTGACAAGCATATTTGGACATGGCATTTATTTTGGCAAAATTGGTCAAAATAGTCAACATGAAATTAAAGAACAACCATAAAATTTATTTTAATGTATTAGTTAAAAATTTATGAAAAAATTATCTTTTTATATTATAATAAGCTTAATCTTCATATTAAGCCTTTTTTTGATCATGCGATCTACGTATGTTACAAATCCACAGCCTTCAGAATCGCCCTTGATTTCTGCTGCCCATTCCTTGCTGCAAACCATGCAGCTTACACCCCAATATGATCGCCAAATGCTGTTGAAAGCATTATCGTTGGAAACATTTCAAGCACCCCAAGCCAATGCACAAGGATTTTTGGAAATGATGCATGTGCCCAGCCAAATTCCAATGATCCTTTTGCCTGGACATGGCAACATTCAACCATTTTTTTTAGCCAAGTATGAATTGACTCAAGCTCAGTGGACAAGAATGACAGGCCGAAACCCATCTGGATATGCAAAATCGGAAACCCATCCTGTTGAACGTATTTCCTGGTATGAGCTTCAAGAATTTTGCCAGCAAACTGGACTACGCATTCCCACAGTCAAAGAATGGGAATATGCGTACTTTGGCCCCAAGCACCAGACTCAGCGTTTCTATTGGGGAGATGATCCAGGCGATCATGTCATTGAAACATACGCATGGATTGGAACCAATTCCCAGCAAAGCACCCAACCTGTTGGCCAAAAAAAGCCTAATGGATTTGGATTCTATGACTTGAGTGGCAATGTATATGAATGGTGCAGCGATGTAGGCCAATTACCACAAAACCGCATTTTCAAAGGCGGAGCCTACAATCATCCACCTGCGTATAGCCAGGGATCATCCCAATATGAATGCGCCGCTGAGATTCGCATCATTTATCTAGGAGCGCGTCTGGCATGCAGCGTTGAGCATATTCAACCCAAGCTTCAAGCCATGCATTTGCATGAATCGAAACCACCATCACAGGCGGCAAGTCCATCACAGGCGGCAAGTCCATCACAGGCGGCAAGTCCATCACAGGCGGCAAGTCCATCACAGGCAGGCTTGTTCATCCATACACCTAATTGGAATTTTGGCAAAGTCCCTGAAAAACAAGTGGTACAACATGAATTTATGTTGCAAAATCAAAGCACTCAACCCATCCAAATCTTGGAAGTCAAGGCAGGCTGCGGCTGTGTAGTCCCAGAATGGCCTAAACAAGCCATTTTACCTGGTCAGACTGGCATTCTCAAAGCATCATTCAATACCCAAGGACGCAAAGGACAACAATTACAGCAAATTCGAGTGCAGACAAACCAAACTTCCCAGCCTTGGATTTTACTCAGTTTAGAAGGCACGGTTTTGCAAAGCGGGCTTTTATCTGAAGACAATATCATCATGGATAACATCCCACGCGGAGTAAATTTCACACGTAAAATCTCTCTTGCAATGGGCACGTATCCACAAGCCAAGATCACAGACCTGCGCTGCACCAGCGAATTTTTTGCTATAGGCTACACAGAAACTATTGTCGAAAACTTTTATCCTGGCCGTCAGCGAGGTTATGAAATTTCGATTGGCCCAAAACCCAATATCCCATTTGGCCGCCATCAAGGATTTTTAGAGATCGAGACCACCATTCCTGGCCATGAAAAAATTCAAGTACCTTGGTTTGCGTATATTGCAGGACCAATTGTTGTGAGCAAGACATACCTCAATTTTGGATTATTGGAGCCAAAACAAACCAAACAAATCAAAATCCAAGTGCAACATCAAGAAAAAAAAGAATTGGAATTGTACGAAGCCAAAAGCTCCATTATTTTTGTAATGCCACAAATCACTCGGCTAAATCCATACGCTTATGAAATTACCTTGACCATCATGCCGAATCCAACATTACCACTAGGTGAATTTCGTGGTCAGCTCTACATTCAAACTCGCGATCTTATCCAACCCGCGCTCGAAATCCCCATACAAGGCTTTGTGCAAAAAAGGTAGGAAAGGAACAAGAAATGGGAGATAACTTGTTTTTAATTACCATAGGCGATCCAGCAGGGATTGGGCCTGAGATTGTCCTCAAAAGCTTTCTGCATCCTCAGATCAGCCACATTAAAACAACTTTGGTTATTGGATCAGCGGCTGTGCTGAAAAAAACAAATCAAATGCTCAATTTACCTCTAGAAATCCTCAAAGTTTCAGAGATTCCTAACGAACCTATTCCAAATACATTGCTAGTTTGGGATTTAGATAATGTAGATATGCCAAATTGGAAACCAGGAGCGATATCTGCTGCATACGGCCACGCAGCCATGGAATATATAGAAACAGCAGTGCTTTTAGCAAAAACTCACGGCCATGCAGCTTTGATCACAGCCCCAATTCATAAGCCAGCTCTTCGTCAAGCTGGAATCACAGATCCCGGCCATACCGAAATTTTACAACGCTTATGCGACGCACCTGAAGTCATGACCATGTTTGTTGTTGAAAAGATGCGAGTGTTTTTTTATACACGCCATTTATCCTTAGCAAAAGCCATTGCTGCTTTAAGCAGCCGAGGATTGGCAAAGATGCTCGAACGCATGGACCAATACCTCCGCGCCCTAGGCTTTGAGCAACCACGATTGGCACTCGCAGCATTAAACCCACATGCATCCGATAATGGCCTATTTGGCACAGAAGAAGAAAAAATTTTAAAGCCTGCTGTGGCATTAGCCCAAGAATGCGGCCTTCAAGTACAAGGACCAATTCCAGCAGATTGCTTATTTCATCAAGCACTCCAAGGGAAATACGATGCCGTACTTTCTCTTTACCACGATCAAGGGCATATTGCATGCAAGACCTACGATTTTGAACGCACCATCAGCGTCACTTTAGGCCTTCCATTTCTGCGAACCTCCGTTGACCATGGCACAGCCATGGACATCGCTGGCCAGGGCATTGCAAACGCAGTTTCCATGGAACAAGCCATCCTCCAAGCCGCAGAATTGATCCAGCAGTAAAAGCGACTCTTCTTCAAATATTCAATACAACGTAGAGGCGACCGGCCGCCCTACCTGTTCGTATGCTCAATGCTTGATTATGTGTCCTGGAAATGTTCATCTAACGGAGGTCAGCCGACGGCCCCTACATCTGTAGGACATCTGTAGGGGCGGCTGGCCGCCCTAACATACGTTGCATGATTTACATCTGTAGGACAGCCGGGTGCACCTACCTGACATGAGCAATTTTTGTAAAAATTGCTCATGAGTTTATTTTATCTTGACCTGATATTGAACCATGCCAGAAAGGCCAGGCTTGATTTTCAAAGTGCCCATGCGCAGATAGACAATGCCGTTTTCTAAAGTAGCTTCGTCATCGCTAGGAGCAGCCGTGAGATAGACAATATCGCCATTGGGTTTTTGCCAAAGAATGTCTTTGCCACCTGGGTATGTGCCCAAGAGGAATTGGACGTGGGTGCTCACTGGGTCACGAATTTCAACATTGCCTACTTCACCCACACCATTGTTGAGGTAAGTGATGGTATAGGTCAAGGTATCTCCTGGGAAGGCTTGCGGTTTATCCACGGATTTGAACAATTGAAGCTTGCCTCCAGCATCTAGCCCTTGGACGACCACAATATCACTGAGCGTGATGGCCTGGGATGGATTGAGATTCGGGACAGCGGTGATATTGTATAAATCGCGTGTCCCTGTGGCTGTTCCTTCTGGTACAAAGCCTTTGACAATGATTTCTACAGCTTCATTAGGATTGAGCGAGAGCGATGTGATTGGTGAGCCTACAATATTGCCATTTCCATTGCCTTTGAAAATTTGATACGACCAATTTTGAATGCTAGTCGGTGGAATAGCATTGAATTGGATGATGTCAGGTAATGGCGATAGATTCTTTAGAACATGGCGATAGAAGAATGTGCCACCAGGAATCGAGGTAGTGCTTTGGTCTTGCTGGAATGTGATCCCAGGGTTTAAAAGGGAAACTACATTGGAAGCAATAGTATAACGCGCTGGCAACTTTTCTTCTGGGACGGTCGTTTTATGGTTATCCCAACGTAATGTAAAAGAATTTTGAAAAGTATGGCCTGCTGGAATCTTTTGGCCAGATTCAAAGGCAGGTTGAGCAGTCATGGTGATCACCACGGTTTTTTGTTCATTGGGCAAAATATTGGGCAACTGCGGTGGTGTGGCTGTCACCAATCTACCTGAGTATGTTCCATTCACAACATTGGTGATCACGAATCCGTCAGGCACAGTGTCTTGAACCAATGGATTGAAGAGCGTTGCGCCAATAGGTGTTTTGGGAATGGTTAACGTATAGATAACCGTATCGCCTGGTTTCACTACTATGGCAGTGCCAGAGCCATTCACGGTTTGGCTTTTCTGGATTTCCGGAACTGGTGTGGTCAAAGCCACAGAGGCAGAGCTTGGATCATACTGCCGGCGTAGTGGGTTGTTCCCTACATCGGGCAAACTAAAGTATTCCACAATAGTCGCAGGCGTGACTAAATTCGTTTGTTTGAACCTTCCCGCACCCACATCCGCATCCACACGAACCTGGTAGGTGATGGAAGAGCCTGTGGTAGGAACAGTCATAACTTTCCAAGTAATCAACCCAGTTGCAGGATCATAAGAATCCACCGCTGCGGTGCTGCTGATCACTCCATTTGTCCGAAGCCCAGTGGCTAACTTTGCGGTGACTTTAGTTTCGTAAGCCTTGGATAATAGGGTACCATTTTGAATCAAATCAATGCGCAATGTAATCAATTCATTGGCAATGACTTCTGTACCAGGAGTTGTTTTTACATGAGCAATGGTGAGCTTTGGTTCTCGAACATCCAGGCTTGAAACATTGCTGCTTAGGGTGATGGAGCTACCTGGAGTTGCTGGCAAACGATAGTATGTATAAGATGCCTGGTTAGAGATAGTGTCGCCTGCTTTGATCGGCGCTGTGCTAATATAGCCAGGTTTGAGTCGCGTTTCCACAAGCACGATCAAAGTTTCTCCACTATTTAATTTGCCAATGCTGCCTAATACACTTTTGACTTCTGTGGTTCCATTGCCTGGATTATAGTTCACTTCCAAGGCACCGCTTCCGCCAGGTGTGGTGATGTTTGTGCTCACCACTTGGAGTCCATCTGGGAAAAGATCGTAAAATTCAAAGTTGTAGGCAGTGGTGCCTGTTGGGATCGTAACTTCAATTTTGTATGAGCATTTTTCGCCAATCGTAGCCTGCCGGACTTCAGCATAGCCACCAGGCTCTGTATACTCAACTTGTACGGTTTTGGTAGATACTGGCAAGGATGGCGTAACAATGGTATTGGTATCTGGCCCAATTGGCCCGTATTTTCTGGTTTGCGCCGGATTATTGGGCTGGGAAAAATATTCAACAATACTAGCCTCATTGGTCATCTCTAGGCCAGGGCCTACTGTGGCATCCACTTTGGTTGTGTAGCGAATGGTTAAAGGCCTGGCTGGATCATTGGGAATCACCACAGTTGTTTTAAAGTCAATGAGCAATTGGCCAGTGCCTGCGTTGTAGCTAATCGTGTATTGTGCAGCAGGTACAGGGCTGCCGTCAAATTCTACAACCACGGTCCCGGTTGGATCAGCCACACGCATGCCTGGTGGCACAATATCTTCAACAATAATATCATAGCCAGAACTATTGCCCAGATTGGTCACCTTGACGGTATAGACAATGGAATCTCCGGCAATAGCTATGCCATCGGCATCATTGTTGGTTTTCTGGATCAAGAGATTAGGCTCAATGAGCCGTAAGGTTGCGGTTTTTTGGAGCAGAGTTGGATAATCAGTATTTTTAAATTCAATTTCCTTAGTCCCAAAGTTGAGCTTAAAGTCTGTGGTAGCCGTGTTAGTCCTTGTGTTGCCATCCACTCCTATGTTTTTTACCCGGACTTTCAGAATGGCCTGGAAGGTCTTCATTGTCCCAGAAATGGCAAAGACTCCAACATCCCATTGGCCTGTTTGTCCACCAACCACGACTCCAGGAGTTGGCAATGTGGGCGAAATGTCATGTTCAGGGCCTTTAATTGCTGGTTCTGAGTACTCTAATTCAGTTGGCAATGTGTCTTTGATCACAGCATTGCTATAATTTCCATTGCCAAAAAATTTGGTGGTAATCCGATAGGTGACAATTTCACCCATGGTTGCTTTTGGATCAGCAATTGGATTTTGAGTATTCGGATCAATGATTTGCTTTTGAAAATCAATACCTGCGGTATAGGCCCTCGCCTGGTCATACGAGTAATCACAAGTATAGACACCCGCTCTGTTGCGACATTGACCTTTGACTTGGATATGGAACGATAAATCCGTGCCACCTGTTTTAATCGTTGCTTTCACGACCTGGGCGTATGCATTGGCCACACCTGGATTGATGGTGGAAGGGACACCGCCCACTCCGCTTGTCCAGGTAATGGTTTGCCCGCTGATGGTGCCATTTCCTGCGCTATTGATTTGCAGTCCTGCGCCTACTGTTGCAATGATAGTATAGTTTGAGGCTCCACCATCGCCATTATTGGTGGTTGTGATTGTCCAGGTAGCTTGGTTGGTCGGGCTTGTGAGCGTGATGATTTGCGCTTCTGGTGTCACAGCAATATCTAAGTCAGGGGAAGTTGGATTCACGCTTCGAACCGTGGATAAAGGAGTCATCACAACACTGCACGTATTTTTGTAATTCAGGGTAAGGGTACTGTTGGTTGTCGGCACTTGCGCTGGATCTGCATCGGGATTGGTATCGCAGTATGTGCCATCTGTTTTTACATAGAAAACAATCGTGATGGTTTCATTGGGCAAAATATAGAAATTGGTGTTATTGGAATTATCTGCGTTGAGACCCCAAGTCAATTGCTTTTGATCTGGGCTAATCTGTGGCTCTTCTTCAGTTTCATTGAATGTATGCGCAACGTTGGAAGTGATTTCAGTACCATTGCTGCTATTGTCATAGACAAAGCCTGTGGGCAAGGCACTCACCAAAACTAAATCTTTGGCTTTTGCTCGTGTGTTGGATACCGTGATGGTGAAACGGCCTGTGCATGTATTAAAGTTAGCCGCTGTATAGCTTTGTGTAACATTAGGTCTTGCATCTATAGAAGCAACATCCGTAACGCTTTGAGCAGGGGGAAGGAAACAAGACGTAGCATCGCATCCAAAGGAAACCACAGATTGACTATCATTCGGACCACCACAACTGCTCACTGTTGTGAAATACCGATAGGTATAGGTTGTGTTGATAGGGAGATTCGGCACTCTGACATCTATGGTATTGCCAGAGGGTGTGATGGATATCGGTGCTGGTGTTGGAGACACAGGCACAAATGAACCAGGTTTATATGCCAACCAATTGGGGATAGTCTCTTTCAAAAGAATATTCTGCATGGTTGCCTGGCCTGTGTTGCTGATCGCAATCTGAAATTCCACGTCTTTGGTCGCATCCACAAACCAAGAATCTGCAAATGGGCTAGTGTCCTGGCGCACTTGTTTGACAACACCAAGCACAGGTATGCCACGAGGTGTTGCACTTGTGAGTACAGGTGTTGTGTTTACGGGTGTTTGCCCAATTTGACATGGACGATTGAACTTGGCATAAATGGAAATGTCTGTATTAGTTGCAAAAGAGCAATCTGTCTGTACCTGAAATTTAATAGTATAAAATGAGTTGACGGGTAGTTCTTGAAGCACAGGCCCGCCTGGACTTGCTGAAGGTTTCCAGCTCAATAAAGTGCCTGTGATGGTTGGATCAGCCAATGCCTGCAACCCGCCTGAATCGAGTTGAATCGAGGATGTGCCAGGCACATATTGAAAATTCGTGGAGAGCAAATCCACATACACTTCCACATCATACCCTGCTGTTGAGCCAATATTTTTGACCCCAACATGGATATATCCTGTGTCACACAGCAAAATCGGAGAAGGAGTCAAATTTTTGGTTTCCAATTTGGTATTGGGTAAGCTAAAAATCGGTTTGTCCACGATCACGCTGTCGCATTTCGTGCCTTCGCAGCCAAAGTATGCTTCGATTTGGCTGGCATTGCTCAGGTTACAGGTAATGCCACTTAATTTTACATTCAGGATAATGATGCTGCTCTGATTTGGAGTTAGATCACCAAGACTCCATTCCAAAAACGTATAGCCACCACTGGAGGTAATCGTTGGTGTAGCAGGAACTCCATTGATGGTTGAGCTATCGAACACAAACAACTGGCTAATGCGGTTCACGACCCGTGTGTCATACGCTTTTCCTGCTCCGCGATCCGTAACAATCATTTTCCAAGAAATTTGTGATTTGAGCAAAGGAATTTCTTCTGGACTGACAAGCAATTCCAAAAGCCCTTTAGTCACTAAAATAACACCTTGTGTAGCTGTAGTAGAGCGGCTAATGCTCAACCCATCTTTATAATACAACTCGGCTTGAAAATCATTCCCCGTCGGAGCGCATCGGCGTACCAGGTTCAGGGTCAGGGTACCAGGCACTGCAATTTTGCTGAATGTGAATGTTTTTTTTGTTCCTTCATCGCCCACTGTTGGGCTTTGACCACCAAAACCTGTCACAGAGAAGGATTTATATTTGTAATTATCTTGCGGAAATTTGACGATCACAGATTCGTTGTCTGCCGTGTCCCAATGTGTTTTGAAGCTTACGTTGATGTCAATGCTCAAGGGCTGGCAATCTGAGATTGTGGCTGGCACATTGGCAATGGCCAATCCCAATTCTGTGCGAGACACAGTGACATTGGTCCCTTGATAATATGTGCCAGGCAATGTGTTGCAACTTCCAGCATTGCCACGAATGTATATTTCACTGCGAGAAATAAAGGTGCTCGGATTGCCCCCAGAGATGGAGCTATCTTGCAGCAAG
>JAKLHB010000559.1 GCA_022710345.1 Planctomycetota bacterium | reverse complement strand
TTTTTAAATATCACATGTTAGCATCCGGTCCAATCTTTGCAAAGTAATTCTGCTTGTTCTAGGACCGTTTGTGTGGCTTTTTCTTGTTTATCTGGTGGGTAACCGTGCTTGCGAAGAATATGCTTCACCATAACTCTGAGTTTGGCACGAGCACTTTCTTTGATCGTCCAATCGATAGTAACATTACGGCGGATAGTCTCTAGAAGCTCCCTGGCAATTGTTCTTAAGGCATTATCACCTAGTATTTTGACAGCACTATCATTAGTTTCCAAAGCATCATAAAAGGCTACCTCTTCTTCTGAAAGACCCAGATTTCCCCCTCTTTTATTGGCTTCCCTGATATCTTTGGCTAATTCGATAAGCTCTTCAATGACTTGCGCGGTTTCGATGCCTCTGTTCTGATAGGCTCTTATGGATCTCTCAAGTATTTCAGCAAAAGATCTTGCTTGTACAAGGTTTTTGCGTGCACGCATTTTAATTTCTTCATTCAGCAATTTTCGTAATAATTCTACTGCCAGATTTTTCTGTGGGATATTTCGAATCTCAGACAAGAATTCATCAGACAAAATTGAAACATCCGGTTTTTTAAGCCCTGCGGTTGTGAAAATATCAACTATTTGGTCAGATGCAACAACTTTTGATACTAGCTGTCGGATTGCATGATCAAGGTTTTCTTCTGGTTTGGAATTTAATGTACTTGACTTTGACAAAGCAGTGCGAACTGCTTGAAAGAAAGCTATATCATCACAGATTTTTAAGGCTTTTTCATTAGGAACCGCCAGTGCGAATGCTTGAGAAAGTTCTGTAACAGCTTTAGCTAGACGATCTTTACCATCATTTTTTGCTAGAATATGCTCCTGAGCATTTGGCAGCAGGTTGATTTTTTGAGCAGAGTTTGTCGTCCAACTAGACCAGTCAAACCCATGAAAAAGGTCACGACAAATCTCATATTTTCTCTGCATTATTGCAACAGCTTCTTCTTGATCTATGGCAGTTTTTCCCTTGCCACCATTTTCCGTGTAGTTGGCAAGCGCCTTGCGAAGATTATCGGCAAGTCCAAGATAATCTACAATCAAGCCGCCAGGTTTGTCCTTGAATACACGGTTTACTCGAGCAATTGCTTGCATGAGATTATGCCCACTCATCGGTTTGTCGATGTACATCGTGTGAAGGCATGGCACATCAAATCCTGTAAGCCACA
Organism: Planctomycetota bacterium; assembly: GCA_022710345.1. Lineage (GTDB taxonomy): Bacteria > Planctomycetota > Uabimicrobiia > Uabimicrobiales > JABWCH01 > JAKLHB01. The sequence continues at coordinate 596 of JAKLHB010000559.1, read as the reverse complement.
TGTCACGCACAATCACTATCTTGAGCTGGTCACGAGGATCTTTGAAACGTTTTGCGAGTGCCTCTCTCCCTTGCTTGTTTCTTATATGGGGTTGCCATTCTGATGGGTCTGTGGCTGAACCAGTCATTACGATTTTAATTGAACCCTTTTCATCATTTTCGTGGTGCCATTCTGGTCTCAGGGCCACGATGGCGTTGTAAAGATCAACACAAATACGTCGACTCATGCAGACAATCATTGCCTTGCCGTCCATCGCTTCAAGGCGATGCTCGAAGTGATCGACAATGTCTTTGGCAATAAGCTTAATGCGTTTTTCTGTTCCGGCTACAGCCTCCAGTGCCGCCCATTTAGTTTTTAGCTTTTCTTTTTGTGCTGTTTCTTCGCCTTCTGTTATTTCTTCAAATTCCTCGTCCAAGTGAGGTTTCTCTGCCTCGTTGAGTTCCAATTTGGCTAGACGACCTTCATAATAGATGGGCACAGTTGCCCCGTCTTCTACCGCGCGTTGGATATCATAGATACTGATATAATCTCCGAAAACCGCCCGAGTGTTTTTGTCAGTCAAATCAATTGGGGTTCCAGTGAAACCAATAAAAGAA
>JAKLHB010000558.1 GCA_022710345.1 Planctomycetota bacterium | reverse complement strand
GGTATAGTCGCTTTATTTATATTTTGTTCTATGTTTTACCCCTGGACTGCATTTGCACAAGAAGATACTCAACGAGAGTATCTTTTCAAATTAGGCAAAGAAGCCATAAGTTACTACGAACAAAACCAATTAGAAGCAGCTCTTTTTAAGTTTAATCAAATCTTATTGGCCAATCCATCAGATCGAGAAGCCTTGAGACTGAGAGAAATGGTTGGCAATGAAATGCTCCTGCAAATGTTGAGCAAAGGCGGCGAAATTTCTCGAGTTGCACGTGCTCTTTTGCTTTATGCAGAACGTGCTCCCATTCGTAGAGAAACTGACCCAAAACAAATCCGTAGATATGTCGAACTGGCTGCTAGCGGGAGCGCATATCAAAGATATGATGCGATTGCTCTATTAGAAGCGCAAGTTGGCGAGCTTGCTGTACCAGTACTTTTACCTTATCTTTCTAACCGAGCTAGAGATGATGAACGCGTGAATATTGTCCTAGCAGTGCGAAGATTAGGGCCAAGTGTCGTAATTCCTTTGATTGAAGCTTTGCAAACAAACGACTATTTTTTAAAACAACAAATAGCCATTTTATTGGGGCATATTGGCAGCAGGTTGGCCTTGCCTGATTTGAAACGTATTCTGGAAGACCCGCGTGAATTGCCTGATATTAAAACATACGCACAAAATTCAATTCAACAGATTACTGGCAAACCAGCCATTGCACTCCCAAGTGCCAAGGTTTTGTATTATCAAAAAGCCTTAGGTTATTACAATGATGATCCAGCATTTAAGCCAATTTCTGCTCTTCATTGGCTACATTGGAAATGGCAAGATAACCAATTGATGTTCCAAGAAGTGCCATTATTTGCTTATAATGAAATCATGGCTGAACATGCATGCTATAAAGCATTGGAGATTGATGCCAATTATCAAAAAGCATGGGCTTTGTTGGTCAGAATCTATTATGCACAATATACTGAAATCACAGGTGTTGAAGAAGCTGTGAAAGAAAAAGGCATTCAACTGCCCAAAGAAGATGTCCAAAAATTTTTGCAAGAACAGCCTTTTGCTCAAAAGGCAAAAAGTATTGCAGCAGCCGGTGGGCCAGAAATACTTTACCTAGCCCTGAAAGAATCTTTGTCTCCACACGAAAAACGGCCTGAAGTAAGCATCAAAATTTTGGAAGATTTGGGTGAAGAATGCAAAGACCGTGGCGATTTAGCTCCAATTCTGGTCGTAGCACTTTTGAACAAAGATAAACGAATTCGGTATGCAGCCGCAGAGGCTATTGCTAAGATTGGCCCAATTGCGCAATTTAGTGATGCCCCAAAAGTGATCCAGGCATTGCAAGAAGCCATTGGTGAATGGGATGCTCGCACAGTGCTTATCATTGAAGATGACGATGCTAGCCGGAATAAACTAGTTGATCTAATGCGCTCCAAAGAACTTAATTTGGAACCTTTCTCAGCAGCAACTGGTGTAGAAGGATTGCGCAGGGCTCGTACATTCCCTCCAGAAGATATGATTATTCTATCCAGCGATCTCAAGGATATTTCTTCAATTGATGTGCTTAATAGCTTGCGTGTTGAATTCCAAACCAGAGATACGACAATCTTGATTTTATGCCCGGAAAATCAAAAAGACAAAGTTCAAAAGCTATATCAAAGTGTTCCACAGGTCAAAGGATTCTTAACAAAGCCGTTGAATGAAGTAGCAGTCAAAAGCCAGGTCAAAAAAGCAATGGAGTCTGTTCGCAGCGATTATAAAAAGAAAGCCAATGAAGTAGCGCGTAGAGGTGTTGAAGCCTTAGCAGGGATTCAACCAAC